>CALHIC010000275.1 GCA_938030845.1 uncultured Oribacterium sp.
GGGCGCTTTTCGGACTAAGTCCGGTGGTTTCTATATCAAAAAATAAAATCTCTTCTTTATCGGGAAGAAAAGAAGGGAAAAAGAATTCTTTGGGATAGGGAAGCAGTTTTTTTATAATATCCATAGGGGAACTCCGATAAACACAGTATTCTTGTTCAACGATATACCCCACAATCTGCGCGGGATACTCATTATGAGTCATGAAGCGTTTTTTTCATTACTTAGTTTACTCCAAGGGAAGAAAAATAAAAACAAAAGGATAATAAAAATAAAAAAACAGACTGAATTTTCACATTTCATTCATATTTATGAGGTTTAATTCTAAAGAATCGTAAAAGGCGAAGTAGGTTTATGAGAGAGCTACCGCATTTCATTTAAAGGAGAAGAAATGGAAGAGAATCAACAGGGACAGGATGTTTCTCAGGAAATTAATAAATTGCTGGAAGCAAGCCCAAAAAAGAAGAAAAAGGGGAAGTTGAAATGGATTCTGATAGGAGTCCTTGTTTTAGTCTTATTATTTGTGGCTAAGAACCTTCTTTTTCCCGCTAAGCCCATGGGAACCATGGTCAGTGTGCAGGCTTTAACGAAGGGAGATGTACAGGAAAAGATCAGTCTCTCCGGACCTGTATCCGGTACGGATGCTCAGCAGGTTACTTCCGGCTTACATGCGAAAGTAACGGAAATCCTGGTGAAGGAGGGAGATAAGGTAGAAAAAGGTCAGGTTTTAGCCCGCTTGGATAAAACCGATGTGAATACTGCCTTGGAAGCTGCCAAGACTCAGCTGGATTTGGCAAAGGCCAATAAAACCGAGGCGGAAAAAAACCTTCGTCTGGAATATGAGAAAAATCAAACAATCTTAAAAAATGCGGAATTGGATTTCCAGAGAAAGTCCAGCCTGTACTCTACCGGAGATATTCCCCAGAGTGACTATGAAGCTGCGGAAAGCGCTTTAAAGGATGCCAAGGCCACTATGGCAAATTACAAGGTGGTGAAAGGCGCAGTACAGGTTCCTGACAGCTATGATTTACAGATTAAGACGGCGGAGCAGGAGCTGGAGAAGGCGGAAAGCAAGGTTTCCGATGCGGATTTAGTTTCCCCCATTGCCGGAACCATTACCAGAGTGAATATCAAGGTGGGAGAATTTGCAGACACCCCTACAGAAAATAAATATGATTTTACCGTTGAGAATCTGGATCAGTTGGAGCTTAGCATCGCGGTTTCCGAATACAATATCGGAAAGGTACATCTGGGACAAAAAGCTACCATTACGGCGGATATTTTAGGTGGAGAATCTTTAGAGGGTGTGGTTTCTTCCATTTCCCCCACGGGAGAAGAGAAGAACGCCAACACCAGTGAAAGAGTTATTCCGATTAAGGTGCAGATTACCGGAGATAAGAAGGGACTGCTTTCCGGGATTACCGCAAAGGCGGATTTGCTCTTATCTGAAGCCAAGGATGTGTATGTGGTACCAATTTCCGCAGTAATGACAGGGGAAGACGGAAGCAATAAAATGGCCTTTGTAGTGAATGGGACCGTGCATTTTGTTCCGGTAACTACCGGAGTTACCAGTGATGTTTCCATGGAGGTAAAACCTGTGAAAGAGGATTGCGGATTTAAAGAGG
>CALHIC010000276.1 GCA_938030845.1 uncultured Oribacterium sp.
GCAATATAATTCCAACAATTAAAGCGATTGATGCCATATAGACCTGTAAAAGGGGCAATCTGAGCCCGTCGGTACTTGCGAAAAACACAGAAACTGTGTTTTTCGCTTAGTATCCGCTACGAGGCGAGGTTAGCGGGAGCGTGCCCCACTTACAGGTCCATATTGCATCAGAGCGTGGCTCTATATCGCTTATAGCCCTTCACTGCAAAGCTCCCACCTTGATTCGTGCTGCAAAACCCACTATAATACGCCTTGTGCTTTAAGCGAGCTTAAGAATAGAGAGGGTATGACTATGTGGTTAATTGCTGGACTGGGAAATCCGGAGAAAAAATATGTGGGCACAAGACACAATGCCGGTTTTGCGGTGATTGATGAGCTTTGTAAGGAGCTGGGCAATCTGTCTTTGGAAAGCACCAAATTCCGTGGTGCTTATACCAAGACCAGAATCGGCGGAGAAGAGGTGCTTCTTTTAAAGCCCCTTACCTATATGAACCTTTCCGGGGAATCCATCGTGCCCTTGGCTCAGTACTTTAAGATTCCCAATGAGCATATTTTGGTGCTTTCCGATGAAATATCCTTTGCACCGGGAGACATTCGCATTCGGAAAAAGGGCTCTGCCGGTGGTCATAACGGGCTGAAAAATATTATCGCCCACCTGCACAGTGAAGAGTTTCCCAGAATCCGTTTAGGGGTGGGGGCCAAGGGAGAAAAGGAAGATCTTGCCCACCATGTGCTTTCTCCATTTTCCAAGGCAGAACAGGCGGAGATGGAAGATGCCTACGAGAGAGCGGCAAAGGCTTGTATTGCCATCGTGGAAAAGGGTATCGATCAGGCTATGAACGAGTTCAACCAAAAGAAGAAGGGAAAGGAAGAGGCTGATGCATAATCTGGAAAAAATGCCGGAGGAAGGCATTCTTCTACCGAAAAATCCGGCGAGTAAAACCCGGATTTTTTTTGAACTTACGGAGGCTTTGGAAAAGAAGGAGCCTTTGTTTGTGGAGGGAATTTCCGACTCTCTAAAGTCCCTTTTGGCTCTTGGTTTTCGGGGAAAATGGATTCTTTACCTTTGTAAGACGGAGGAGCGGGCAAAGGAAATTCTTCAGGATGGTAAAATCTTTGCGGAGAACTGCGTCTTATTTCCGGCGAAGGACTACCTCTTTTATAAGGCGGATACCAGAGGAAACTATATCAGTAGGGAGCGAAGCGAGTGCCTTCGGCAGCTGGTGGAGGAAGAAGAGGGGATGGTGGTGACCACCCTTCCGGCCATGCTGGAAAAGTTAGAGGGGAAAAATGCCTTTCGCCAGGCGGTGTTTACGGTGCAACTGGGACAGACGCTTTCCTTGGAAAACCTGCAAGACAATCTTCATTCCCTTGGATACCAAAGGGTGGATCAGGTGGAGAGCAGGGGGGAATACTCCCTTAGGGGAGGAATCCTGGATGTCTTTTCCAATCAAATGGAGGAGCCCCTTAGAATAGAATTTTTTGATGATGAGGTGGATAGCCTTAGATATTTTTCTTTGGAAAGCCAGCGTTCTTTGGAACAGGTGGAGGAAGCCAATATCTACCCGGTTTCCGAGCAGGGAAAGCCTTCTTCCTTAAAGGCTTTCTCTCTTTTGGATTATCTTCCCAAGGATTGCCTGGTGATTGTGGATGAGCCTGTGCGCGTTTTGGAAGAGGGAAAGAGGGTAGAGGAGGAATTTATCGCCTACTTTTCCCAAAGAGCTGAAGTGGAAAAAGCGGAGGCGGAGAGTCAGGGACGAAAGAAAGGAAAATTTGAAAAGCTTGAGGAAGAAAAGGACCAAACGCCATTAGATCTTTTCTCTGTTAGAACGCTCATGGAGGAATGTGTCTCCCGCCCCATTTTCTTCTTTTCCAGCCTTGGAGGCCTTTCCGAATGGACTGAGGTCTTTGAAAATCCGTTAAAATCCATTTCCGTGGAATGTAGAGAAATCCCCTTCTACGGCAAGCAGTTTGCCCAGTTTAAGGGGGATATGGAAAAGTATAAGAAGGAGAAGGTTCGGATTTCCCTGTATTCTCCGTCTCAAAGCAGAGCCTCCCGTCTTGCGGAAGAGTTAAGACAGGAGGGGCTTTCCGCCTATTGCCCGGATACTATGTCGGAGGACAGGGAAGAAGAGGAAAATCCGGGAAGCATTCGGGTTCTGCCACAGTACCTTCGAAAAGGCTTTTATTTGCCTCAGGAAAAAATCCTGGTAATGACGGAGCAGGATCTATATGGACAAAGTCTTGCAGGCAGAAAACGCCGGAAGAAAAAGCAGGTGGAAAGTCTCCACATCGGTTCTTTGACAGAGCTTCATAAGGGAGACTATGTGGTGCATGAAAGCCACGGTATCGGTATTTACGAGGGAATTGAACGAATCGTAACAGACGGAGTCAGCAAGGACTATTTAAAGATTCTCTACGGAGACGGAGGGAATCTGTATTTGCCGGTCAATAAATTGGACGGTATTGAGAAATATGCCGGAAAGGAGGCTAAGGCTCCCAAATTAAATCGCTTAAACGGTTCCGAATGGCAGAAAACCAAGTCCAAGGTGAAGGGAGCGGTGCGGGAAATAGCAAAGGAGCTTTTGGCTCTCTACGCCAAGCGGCAGCAGGAGCGAGGCTATCCCTTTGGAAAGGATACGGTTTGGCAGAAAGAGTTTGAGGAGGCCTTCCCCTACGAGGAAACCGGAGACCAGCTTCTGGCCATTGAAGCCACCAAGGAAGACATGGAAAGTGAGAAAATCATGGACCGTCTGGTTTGCGGGGATGTGGGCTACGGAAAGACGGAAATAGCGCTTCGGGCAGCCTTTAAGGCGGTGCAGGACTCCAAGCAGGTGGCCTACCTTTGCCCCACCACCATTTTGGCCCAGCAAATCTATAACGGCTTTGTGGAGAGAATGAAGGGCTTTCCGGTGGAAGTGGGAATTCTTTCCCGTTTTCAGAGCCAAAAGGAAGTTCATAAGACGCTGGAACAGCTTGCAAGCGGGCGAATTGATGTCTTAGTGGGAACCCACAGATTACTATCAAAGGATGTGCATTTTAAAAATCTGGGGCTTTTGGTGGTGGATGAGGAACAGCGCTTCGGGGTACAGCATAAGGAGCGCATCAAGTCCTTAAAGGAAAATGTGGATGTGCTCACCCTTTCCGCAACCCCTGTTCCCAGAACCCTCCACATGTCTTTGGTGGGAATTCGAGACCTTTCTATCCTGGAGGAGGCCCCCATGGACAGACTTCCCATCCAAACCTATGTGATGGAAGAGGAGGAGGGCACCATTCGGGAGGCCATTTCCAGAGAACTTCGGAGAAACGGCCAGGTTTACTATGTGCATAATCGGGTGAAAAGCATAGAGGATACGGCGCTTCGCCTGCAAAAACTCCTTCCGGAAGCTCGTATTGCTTATGCTCACGGGCAAATGGGAGAGAAGGAGCTGGAAGAAATCATGCTTTCCTTTATTGCCGGGGAAATTGATGTACTGGTTTCCACTACCATTATCGAAACCGGACTGGATATTCCCAATGCCAATACCCTGATTATTCAGGATGCGGATAAGATGGGACTTTCCCAGCTCTACCAGATTCGAGGCAGGGTGGGAAGATCCAACAGAACCTCCTATGCATTTTTACTTTATAAAAAAGGAAAAAGCCTTACGGAGGAGTCGGAAAAGCGCTTAAAGGCTATTAGGGAATTTACGGAGCTGGGCTCCGGAATCCGTATTGCATTAAGAGACCTGGAAATCCGTGGAGCGGGAAATGTGTTGGGCGCAGAGCAGCACGGCCACATGGAGGCGGTGGGTTATGAGCTTTATACCAAGCTTCTTCGCCATGCGGTGCTTTTGGAAAAGGGAGAAAAGCAGGAAGAGGAGGACTTTGAAACCCAGCTGGATGTGGATTTGGATGCCTTTATTCCGGAAAGCTATATGGAAAATGAAGAGCAGAAGCTGGAGGCTTATCAAAAGATTGCCCTTTTAAGTAGCGAAGAAGAGAAGATGGATTTGGAGGATGAGCTGACAGACCGTTACGGAGACCTGCCCTATCAGGTGGAAAATCTCTTCCAGGTGGCAAGCCTTCGAAATCTGCTTCATAAAGTAGGGGTAACGGAGTGTAAGATCAAAAGGGGAGAAATTCACTTTTTATTCTTTCCTAAGGCGAAAATCAATACCGCTGCCATCCCTGCTTTGATTTCCGAGTCTCAGGGGGAGATTCGATTTGTGAATGGAGAGAGTCCCAAGCTTTTGTATAAAAAGAAGAATTTGCGGGATTTGCCCAAGATTCAGGAAAGTATGGAAAAGGCAAAGGAAATAGCGGAAGCCCTGCTTCTCCCACTTTCCCCTTAAAAAGAAAGAAAAACTATCAAATTTTTTACAAAAACAGAGAAAAACATAGGAAATCCATGGAAATACAAGGCTTTCATTGACAGGAGAAAGGGAGAAAGTTATAATGCACTCGTATGTGGGGAGTTGTGCCCCAAGTAACAAGACTACGCCGAAAAATCGGCGATTATGGAGGATGAAAGATGAATAAAGTAGATTTGGTTTCCGCAGTAGCAAAGCAGGCAGAGTTATCTAAGAAGGATGCGGGATTAGCAGTTGAGGCTGTTTTTGATGCCATTTCTGAGGCTTTAGAGAAGGGTGATAAGGTTCAGCTTATCGGTTTCGGAACTTTCGATGTTTCTGAGAGAGCTGCAAGAGAGGGACGTAATCCAAGAACCGGAGAGACTATGAAGATTGCTGCTTCTAAGGCTCCAAGATTCAAGGCAGGTAAGGCTTTAAAGGATCGCGTGAACTAATTTCATGCGACTGGATAAGTATTTGAAGGTATCTCGTCTCATAAAAAGACGCACAATTGCTAATGAAGCCTGCGATACCGGTCGAATATCTGTTAACGGAAAGGTGCAGAAGGCCTCCTATGATGTGAAAGTGGGAGATGTCATCAGCATTCGTTTCGGAGAAAAAGCAGTAGAAGCCAAGGTATTGTCGGTGCAAGAGACTGTGCGAAAGGATGAGGCGGCAGAGCTATTTCAATATCTATGAGAAAGCAAGAGAAACAGAAAAGAAAAGTGTTTAAACATGGGGTTACTGTCTTGGGATTGTTCATGGTGGTAGCCCTTCTTGCTATTGTTATTTTTGTTCGAGGCAGAGAGCTTACGGAGAAAAATAAAAATTATCTTGCTATGGAAGAGAGTTTGGCTGAGGAGTACAGTAAGGAAGAGCAACGAGCTAAAGCTCTGGAAGAGAAAAAAGTCTATGTGAAGACCAAAGAGTATATCATGGAAGAAGCAAGAGAGATATTTGGATTGCAGATGCCGGATGAGATTATTGTAAGGCCGAAAGAGTAAAGACTGAAAGAGGAAAACCGTATGTCATAGTAGACTTTATCTATGTCATAGGGTTAGGATTAGAGAAAAGCGAAAGAGGAAGATTCTTCTTTCGTTTTTCCTTTGTATACAGGGATAAAATGAGAAAAGGAATCGATACCGAGCTATTTTTACAAGTAAAAAAACAGCAGTGGATAGGGGAAGGGGAGCAGATTTTGCTGGCTCTTTCCGGCGGTGCGGATTCCATGTATCTTTTGTATTTTTTAAAGGAATTACAGAACCATCTTTCTTTTTCTCTAAGAGCCATGCATGTGCAACACGGCATTAGAGGGAAAGAGGCTATGGAAGATGCGGCATTTTCCAGACGACAGGCAGAGCTATATCAAGTGCCTTTTTTGGAATATACTTGTTCAGTACCGGACTATGCCGAGGAAAATAAGCTGGGACTGGAAGAGGCGGCAAGGACACTTCGCTACAAAGCCTTAAAAGAAGAAGCCCTTCGTTGGCAGGCGGAAAGTGGCCGAAAAACCAAAATTGCCCTGGCGCATCACATGGACGATCAGGCGGAAACGATATTGTTTCATTTGATTCGAGGGGCGGGATTTTCCGGAATTAGCGGCATGAAGGCGGAAGAGCTTCTTTCAGAGGCTGAAAAAAAAGCACATTATGCAGTCAATCATCAAGCCAATTATGAAGTTATTCGTGAGGTCAATCAAGAAGCCAATCATGAAGGCATTACCCTTCTTCGCCCCCTCCTGTCTTTGCGGAAGGAGGAGATTCTGAAGCGACTGGAGGAATTGGGGATCCCCTATCGGGAGGACAGCACGAACAGGGACAAAAGCTATGCCAGAAATTATCTTCGCTTGGAAATCTTACCCGCTTTGGAGAAGATTAATGCCGGAGCGGTAAAGCATTTGCTGGAGGCGGCAGAGCTTTTTTCGGAAACGGAAGCCTATTTTCAAGAGAAGACGAAAGAATGGATAGAGCAATACGGAGAATGGGAGCAAAGCTCTTCGGA
>CALHIC010000277.1 GCA_938030845.1 uncultured Oribacterium sp.
ATTGATATTCTCGGGCTGAATGGTCCGCCCTCCCGTCTTCTCATCATAGGTCACCTTGTCACTGATGCTGTTATGTGTGTTGCTATAGTTCACAAAAGTCATGATTGCCCGTTGCCTGTTTTCTATATAATTATTGTAAAACAACCTAAAGTTGTTGGTAAACGAAGGTTTCAGGCCAGGATTACCTTTTGAGACATTCAGAGGGTCACTGTCGTCTGTGATATCCAGAAGCTGTGACATGCCGGGCTGAGCAGTAGTACCGCGATAGCTGATGCGGAAATTGCTCACCTTGCTGAAACGATAACGGAAATCGAGTGTAGGCGAGAAGTTGGTCACCGTGCGTACTGTGTCAACATGAATCCCTTGATAATCCTGTCTGTATTCCGATTTCTGCGGCTGAAGCATCACGCCGACATTCAAATTATACTTCTTACGGATAACGCGCAACATCAACTGAAAATCATGAATATAATTACGATACTCCGAAAAACGACTCAAATTACTGTCATAATAACTTTCAAGAGGATTTGTCAGACGCGAGAGATAATGATTCCATGCACCATATTCCAGTGGTAGCCCGCTGAAAAATGTTTCTCCCAAATTACTGAAATCATAGGTTGAACGGTCGCTCTTGCTGTACTTATACTGGAACTCATAAGTGAATTGCAGAAACATCGCCCGCAGGATTGGTTCACTATAAGCAAAGCGCAGGCTGTAACCATAGTTCGTTGTCGGCATAAGTTTCCAACGGTTTTTCTGATAGGTAGAGTCAAGCCCCATGGCATTCATCACCTGATAAAGATGAACATTGCTCAACGACAGATTACGGTTGTCGCGCATTCCATAGTTACCACCGACACGCAATGTGACATTACGCCCCCGACTTCCAAACTTACGATTAAACTGGAGCACACCCTTTATGCTCTTATTCTCATTATTACTGATGCCACTGTTCTCACGCTTATTGACCATCAGCCCCTCTGCATCGAGTTTTGCAATAGACTCGGCAGCCAGCGGATTGACCACATAGAGATAAGGGTCGGCATTGAATGAGGCCGAGAGATTACTTGTGAGATTATCACTATTGGCATAACTGAACTGTGGCCGAAACATAATATTCGTCATCGTATCGGGCTTCCATTCCAGACGCAGACGCCCCTCCCACGAATCACTGCGCGACAAAGTGAACTTATTGCTGTTGGAAAAAGCACCAACCTTACTGACAAAATTCTCAACAGAGCCAATGGCATTCACATCTCCGTCAAACTCAAATAAAAGTGCAAATTTTTCATTTTCTTCTGTACTTGCTTTCTCCACAAGAACCCCATTTTTATCCAATTCTTCTTTCAAAATTTCCGTTCTAAACCACTCCGGAATAAGAGCCATTTCAAGTTCCCCACTATATCCATTATTGGCAATAGTTCTAAAATACACAATTCCATCGGCATAAAAAGGGCTGGATTCTCCCTCTGCATCAAGACTTATGCTAACAGCACCGGGAAGTGCTTTTGGTGTCTCATATGTGTAGCTGTCCGAATCTGTTTTGCTGAGTTTTGCAGCATGAACATTTTTAAGGTTGTACTTTACCTTATTTCCCATTTCAGTCCTCCTCCATTTCAAAAATATATAAGACTTCATAGAGTTTTTCCGAATCTATAAAGACTTCCGACTTGTTATAAAAAATACCGTACTCATCAAATATGGCTTCAACTTTCTTTTCTGTCTTTGGATCTTTGTAATCTGTATAGAGTTCAATATGAACTTCATTTGCTTTAAAGTAGACTCCTCCGTCTGCAGAAAAATTATCGCTTTCCGGTATCAGGTAGATAATAAAGGGAGGAGTCGGCGCATCTCCCTCTGCAAAGTGATGATAAGCATTGGGAAGTTCTGTTTTCTTTACCATTTCTAGTAACTTATCCATTTGAAATAGCCTCCTGTATTTCCTCTTCTAATGCTTTTATAGCTTTCTCCTCGGCACTGGCAATATGGGGTCTTGCTGCAACTCTTCCTCCGCCACGTTTCGCATGACCGAACTCCAAAAGGTGGGTAAGCTGATATTTGTTTCCGGAATAAACAACCAGTTCTAAGCTATCTGCTGTTTCTTTTACTGTTTTAATCGTCCAGCTTTTACCATATTTTCCCGTATTACTCGGTGCACTTTCTTTAATCTCATCACGGACGGTCTTCCCTGCATTCTGAACAGCAGCCTTTACCTTCTCCGTTGTAAGATTCGAGTAGTTTTTTAATTCCTCTATAACGGCAGCGGATAGGTTTTCAATTTTTACTTTATTCATCTATCACACCTTTTACAGAGAAGTTTTATGCTTTTTTTCTTGTAGTTCATATGGTCAATCCCTTCAATCTCATAAATAGAATCTCGAAAGATAACACGAAAGCCTAATGATGATAAGGCTACAACTTCTTTACTAAATCGAATTGTAAAATCCACCTTACTCTCATCCCACACCGCCCCACTATTTGTTTGCTCAAAAGGACTCTCTCCGCTAACTGTTGCATAACATGAATAATAAGGACTCCACACACTTTTATGATTTCCTATGTTATCTACTTCAACGGAATTTTTTTCTATCCTTATACGTTCATTAAGTAATGCGATGTTCATTAAAATCCTACCCTTCGTATTCCAAAAAGCATAGAGCGTAAAGTGATTGTGAGCTCATGATGGTCAGCCTCTTCCCTGTGCTCGTAAAGATAGGCCGTCGCATAAAGTACTGCAAGTCTGTACTCATAGAAGCTGTCAGCAATAATATCCTCTTCTCCCACCCTTGAAACTGCCTGGCATAGTTTTTCTGCAGAAAGGATAAGGGTACTGATTAAATCATCATCTTCATTAGAATCTACTTTCAGATAATTTTTCATTTCCTCAAGACTCACCACCATAATCAGCCCCCTCCTTTCCTACTTTATGCTCCTACTGCTTTAATCGGTAAAATCTGAATTGCTTCTTTTAAAACAAGCTTGCCATCTACTCTTTCCTTTGCCACAAATCCAATCATTCCATTTCCTGCAAAAAGCTCTGTAAGTTCCTTAAAGGAACGAGTTCCTCTGTCACCAATGTTGTAGTAGCGGTAATCTCCAAAGGCGATGGCATTTTCCGGTGCAAATGCAGATGTATAAACCGGATAGCCTAAGATTCTATCTGGCTCATTTTGCTGATACGAAGGTTGCCAAATATAGGCTCCATTATTATCTTTAAGCTTTCTAATCGAACTAACTGTTTTATCATTCATAATGAATGATGCGTTCTTTCGATAAGGGCGCTTCAAAGCATGAATTAAGTCAATCATATCATCCGACTTAATTGCAGGAACGTCCTTAAGGAAGGTTCCCCCATTTGTCTTATGAAAGATTCCGGTAGGTTTACCTGTACCATCTCCGTTTAAAAAGGCATCTTCTTCAGCATTTGCAAGAGCCTGTCCAAAAGAGGACAAGATGTGGTTTTCTAAATTAAAGGCACTGTCATACAAAAGTTCTTCCGTAACCTTAATCGCTACATGAAGTTTATGCGCATCTAAAAGAACCTGAGCAAACTTGGAATCTCCAAAATTTAACGCTCCACCTTCATCAATCCAAGCAGCTGCCGGATCCGATGCTGCAACATTAATCTTATGCTGTCCACTTGTGCTAATTGTTGTTGCAAGAGAACGCATTATATTTTCTTCCTTTAGTGTTTCAATAAGCCTGCTGTCATACTCCTCCGGCACAAGATACCCGCCGTCTGCATCTACTCCTTCCTGAAGAATATCCTCTACTCTTTTAAAGTTCGAACGAAGAGCATTCATCATGGCATGCTTATACTCATCTCTTGCCCTTCCTTTCTTTTCCGGCTTTTCATCCATCTTCATAGGTCTTGTGACAATGGCATTCGTCATCGGTTTTGATAACTCCTTATCCATCTCTTCCATTTCCTGCAGTCTCCCAATTTCTGCACTATACGCCTTTACCTTTGCCTCCATCTCTTCATAGATTTTGGCATCTTCTGCAGAAAGAATTCCGTCTTTATCCTTCTTACTTTCTACAAAAGCCTTGGCACCCTCCCAAGCTTCTTTTCTTTTCTCTATCAAATCTAAAATTCTACTCATCTATTTACCTCCAATTTTTCAATAAAAAAAGACGGTCCAGTAATTCGTCCGCCTTGATACCTGTATTGCTTTTTTCTTTACCGATTTTGCATCTTGCTGAAACTTTATCCTGCAGTGAATTTAGCACCGCTGTTTTAGAGTACAGCATGGATACTTTGGGAACTTCTATATCGCTTATGTAATTCCTTTGCAATATCTCATCCGCAAATCCCAGTTCCATAGCTTTGTGAGCATCCATCCATGTCTCTGCATCCATTAAGTGGGATAATCTTGCCCTAGAGATACCTGTCTTAATCTCATAGGCATTAATGATGGATTCTTTCACCTCATTTAACATGGAAATTGCTTTTTCCATCTCTTCCTTATTTCCAAAGGCTACTGTCATCGGATTATGAATCATAAGCATAGATACCGGACTCATAAGCACCTTTGTTCCTGCCATAGCAATGACCGAAGCCGCACTGGCTGCAATACCGTCAATCTTTACCGTAACATTTCCCTTATAGTCCATCAGCATATTGTA
>CALHIC010000278.1 GCA_938030845.1 uncultured Oribacterium sp.
TGACAAGATTCGAACTTGCGACCTCAGCGTCCCGAACGCTGCGCTCTACCAAACTGAGCCACACCTCGAGATTTAAAGCAGGGGAAGAGGGGCTCGAACCCCCATTTACGGTTTTGGAGACCGTTGCTCTACCATTGAACTAATCCCCTTTGCTTCAAAAAAGCAACGGTATGATTCTATGCTATTTTTTGAAGATTGTCAATGCCTCTCTTATATTTTTTACCGGAATCAAGCTAATGTCTCTCTTTTTCCCCTGTGTGGGCGCATGATAAGCCGGTAAGAGAATTCTTTTAAAGCCCAGTCGAATGGCTTCTTCGATTCTGGATTCACTATGGCTTACTCCACGAATTTCTCCGGACAATCCCACCTCTCCAAAGACCATGGTGTCCTCCGGAATAGGAAGGTTTCTGTAACTGGAAACCAGAGCCAAAAGCACCGCCAAATCAATGGAAGGCTCAGAAATCTTTAAGCCTCCGGCAATATTGATATAGGCATCGAACTTAGAGCACTCAATGCCTAAACGCCTTTCCATTACCGCAAGGAGCATATGCAAACGATTATAATCCATACCGTTGGCGGTTCGTCTGGGAAGACCGAAGTTGGTGGCCACCAAAAGTGCCTGAATCTCCATAAGAATCGGTCTGGTGCCTTCCAGGCCGCAGGAAACTATGGAGCCTGAGCAGTCCAGAGCACGGCCTGCCAAAAGTAAAGCAGAGGGATTTTCCACCTCGCATAGCCCCTTTTCTTCCATCGTAAAAACGGCAATTTCATTGGTGGAACCAAAACGATTTTTTTGTCCGTGCAGAATACGCAGCTGACTGTTTTGTTCTCCCTCAAAATACAAAACCACATCCACCATATGCTCTAAAATCTTCGGGCCGGCAACATTTCCATCCTTGGTCACATGACCTATCACAGCAATGGTAATGCCTCGCTCCTTGGCAAGGCGAAGTAAGAAGGAGGTACACTCTCGCACCTGGCTTACGGAACCGGGAGAGGCTGTTACCTCTTCCAAAAACATGGTTTGAATGGAGTCAATCACCAGAAAATCAATTTCTCTTTCCTCCACCACCTCTAA
>CALHIC010000279.1 GCA_938030845.1 uncultured Oribacterium sp.
CGTCTCTTGCTTCGATAATGGCAACTACCTTATCTTCGAATTCCAGCTTGGCCGGTTCACCACAGATCTTGTAGGCAATATCTCGTAATTCCTCAATACTCTTTATGGGAAGCTTAGCGGCTTTTGCAGCCTCCAAAAGCTCCGGACGCCGGGGATTAATGGCAATGCCATAGTCAGTAACAATCACATCCACAGTTTCCCCGGGGGTGGTAACGGTAGTCACATCATTTCGAATAGTGGGAATTCTTCCCTGTACCAAGGGCGTGATGACAATGGTGCATTTTGCGCCGGCCGCCGTATCCGGATGTCCTCCCTGAGCCCCCATTAATTCTCCCTCGGAGCTCATCACCACATTGCAGTGAAAATGTACATCTGCCTCCAGTGTGCCTAAAATTACAAAGTCCAGTTTATTGACCACCGCGCCTTTACAGAAGGGATCGGCATATTCCTTTGTGCTGATGGAAAAATGCTTCGGATGGGAAATCAGATTCTCGATAGAAGGCAAATCAAAGTCCTGAGTATCCAAAAGGCAGGAAACCAAACCCTCATCCAATAAATCGCACATGGGTTTGGACATTCCTCCTGCACCAAAGCCCATATGAATGTTTTTCTCCCGCATTTTCTCCGAAAGACAAAGTGCCGTGGCACTGGCTGCACCGCCTATACCGGTTTGAAAGGTGAAGCCTTCCTTAAAATAGGGGGTAGCGGCAATGAACTTTGCACAGCTTTCCGCCATCATCAGTTTTCTTCTATCCGTCACGGGACGGGCGGCACCGGTAGCGATTTTTTCCGGATCTCCGATAGCATCCACCTTTAGCACATAGTCCACGTCAGTCATGCTGATATCTGCCGGAAAATTCGGAAAGGGAACAAGACAATCCGTTAAAACCACCACATACTCGGCATACTCCGCATCAATGGCAGAGTAGGAGAGCACACCGCAGTTGCTGTTTCCCCCTACTGCCCGGCAATTTCCGTATTCATCACAGCTTGGAGCCCCGATAAAAGCAATGTCGATTTTCGTTTCTCCCGTTTCGATGGCCCGAACTCTTCCGCCGTGGGAACGAAGAATAGCGATTCCCTGCAATTTCCCCTCACTGATGGCTTCTCCGATTTTCCCCCGAACTCCGGAGCTTTCGATATGGGTTACGGTGCCGTCTTCTATCATGGGAACAAGCCCGTCCTGGGCTTTACTGAGGGAGCTGGCATAGATGGTAATGTTCTTAAAGCCCATATCATGAATAGCCTGCATCACCTGCATAGCCACCAGGTCTCCCTCCCGAAAATGATGGTGA
>CALHIC010000280.1 GCA_938030845.1 uncultured Oribacterium sp.
TGCTCCTCTTCCATTTGCAGGAGAAGCTCCACCCTATCCGTGTAGTTTTTCTCTAAAATCCGAATTCCCATTTCCTGAAAATCATATTCCAGTCTCCCCAGTAGTGTGTAGGGAATACTTAGCCGGATTTCTTTCCCCTCTTTTCGTTCCAAAAGCTGCGCTTCCGCAAGCACCTGCTCTGCCGCATCTCCATAGGCTCTGGATAAGCCTCCCGTCCCCAGCAGGGTTCCTCCGAAGATACGACTTACCACACAGAGAACATTATTCAGCTCTTTTCTTTCCAGCCTTTGCAGAATGGGAGCTCCTGCAGTTTTTGCCGGCTCTCCGTCATCACTTTGCTTTTTCTGCTCCTGCAAAAAGCCCTCCCGCTCTTCCAGGAAAATATAAGCATAGCAGTGATGTCTTGCCTCGGGATAAGCCTTTTTACATTCCTGTAAATAAAGCGTAACATCCTCAAGACTTTTAAGCGGAAATAAAGAAGCATAAAATTTTGATTTTTTCACTTCCAGCATGGAGGTAAAACGATCTTGAATAAATTTCATGCTTCTTTTCCTTTCTCTTATTAATCTTCTCGTTTTTGCTTTTCTTCCTTAGGCTTCTCTTCCTTCGTCTTTTTCTTGGAGGAGGGACCCTGTTCGGAAATAATCACCTCATCTCCGGAGGGTTCATCCTCATCCGAGGATTTTTCCTTTACCTTATAACGGAAATAACGATCGTCCGTATCCAAATCCCGTAAATCCTCAGGCACCAGCATAGCTCCCCAGGAGGTATGGTAGGTACATTTGTCTGTGGGAACCGTACCCTTGGCAAAGAGCTCCGTAATTACCGCACTGCCCCGATAATCCGCAAAGCAACCGGAAATGGGAAGCTTACCGGATTTTCTGCAAACCTGCTCCTCTACAATATCCTCCGGTCTCTGAAAGCCCGGATCCGTCTTTCCTTCATGAATTCTTGTCATGATTTTCCGCCAGATATCCTTGTGGAAACCGGTACCGCCGTTATATTCCCCGGAATTACTATCCTTTAATACCTGATTATCATCGCAGCCCGCCCAGATTCCTCCTACATAATAGGGAGTAAAACCGATAAACCAGATATCTCTGTTGTTACTGGTGGTTCCGGACTTTCCCGCCTGACTCATACCGTCAAAATGAGCTCTGGTGGAAGTGGAGCTTACCCGGACACTGGAAGAAAAGGCCCTATTGCTTTCCATGGACTCCCGCATGGCATCCGTTAAGAGATATGCTGTACTGGACTTCATCACCTGCTCCGGCTCATCCTCAGTGGTATCAATAATCACCTTTCCATTTTGGTCTTCAATCTTGGAGAAGAACTTTGCCTTCTGGAACCGTCCCTTATTGGCAATCACAGAGAAGGCTTGCGTCATTTCCAAATTGGAAACACCTCTGGTCAGACCGCCCAGTGCTAAGGCAGGATTGGCATCCTCAGGTACAAGGGAGGTAATGCCCAGGGATTCCGCATAGCGAAATCCATTTTCCACCTTTACTGTATCCATAAGGCAACGAACCGCTACGATATTCAAGGAATAAACGATACCGTCTCTGATGCTCTGAAATCCCAGATAGCCTCCTGAATACCAGTTTTTAAAGGTTTTCTTTCCAACAGTATACTCGGAATCGTAGTAGGTAGATGCCAATGTAGCACCGTATAAATCGATGGCAGGTGCAAAGGAGGAAAGAATCTTAAAGGTAGAACCGGGCTGTCTAAGCACATTAGAAGCTCTATTCAGCGTCTTACTCTGCTTCTTTTCTCCCCGGCCTCCCGTTAAAGCCAGAACCTCACCGGTGGAGGGATCCATTAAGACAAAGGATGCCTGAGGCTGTAAAACATAGTCAATAGTCTCTCCCAAAATTTTATCGGATTCCACCACAACCTTATTCTTAAATTCCTCAACTCGCTTGTTGGCCTGATCCTTGGAACTGAACAAACCGTTAAAGTCCAGTCCTCTACCTTCTTTTAAGTATTTCTCTAAATCCTTTTCGCCGTAGTTAACAATGCTGCCATCCTCATGCTGGATGGTTAATCGCC
>CALHIC010000281.1 GCA_938030845.1 uncultured Oribacterium sp.
ATGTAGTTATCATAAACTCCATCCTTGGGAATATAGGTCTTGGAAGGATTACCTCCAGTAATAAGAACAACAACTGCCTTAGCATCTTTTCTTACAAGACTATTCTTATGCGTCCAATAAAGATTTTCATTGTTTGTTTTTTGGGTAGAGCCATCCGGGTATCTCTCGCTAACTTGGAAGTAGCCGAAATCACTAATCAGATTTCCTTTAGAATCTCTATGCACATGAGGATTACCCGACTTATCCCACCAATTCATTAAGCTCTTTGCATCTCTGATTGCTGCTGCAAAGTTAGCTCCCGAAGCGCTACCACCTGGCTTAGGCAGATTTTGAATCTCTGTCTTTATGGTATTCTTGTCGCTAAACTCATAGGTTCTTAAGTCGTTATACAAGCCATCTTTTATTGTATATCCTGGGCTTGTTGCCGTGCCATTAAGATTTCCAAGTGTACCTACAATAGGATAAATATCATTAATCGCTTGATCGTTTTTGTTGAAAACTCCGTTTCTTTCAGCCTCTGTATAAGCCTTTAAGTCCCTTGCATTATATGATGGAGTCTGTTCACCATTCATACTTACCAAAGCGAATCTTGCATCAAAACCACTTTTTTCTTTGGTAAGTTCGTCCATTAATCCATAGACTTTATTTTTAGCTTTCTCTGCATCCTGGGAACTGATATTTCCGGAATTGTCGTAAATAAAGAGAACATCCAGCTTTGTTTTTTGCTCAGTCGACTTCTTCCTAGTCTGTGCTGTAAGCGTTAAATCATAGGTTCCGTCGTCTCTCTTTGTAATGTACTTATCATGCATAAGCTCCGGATCGGTAAAATTCATATCCGCTTTGCACTTATTTACTTTGCACATGGTATAAACAAAGTAGAACTCATTCACATTGCAATCTTTAGTAAATAATGTCTGATGCTCTTCTCCACCATACTGCTTCCAGTATATCCTTTGATTGGATAAATATGTAACCTCCATACCTTCAGCCACATAAGGATGTCCGGCATTACCATCAGGTTGCGCATATAATCCCTTGAATTTGTATCCCTCAAAGTTTTGTAGCAAATTGTGGTGTGCTAAAAGCCCCCCCTCTAATGGCCACCAACGCACTTGTGATTCCCACTGAAATTTTGGTTTACCTGTACGGTTTTCATATATCCAGGTTTCAGTGTCTTGCCCTTCCTTGGTCAACCAGTTATCTGTTGTATATACTGTGGGAGCTATCTCTTTAAAGTTCTGATCCACAAAGTGGAAACGAATCTTTCCATAAATATTATTCGCCGGTCTCTTCCAAGAAACTACATAGGCAGAGAAGGAATTTACTGTAAATTCTTTGGAGATTTTATCCTCAGAATCAGCTACCTTTACTTCTTTTTCTTCTGTAGCTTTTACTTCCAGGTTGGTTTCAGCACCCTTTTCTTTATCAGAACGGCTAACAGTCTCTACGGATACTGGCTGTTCAGTTCCTTTTTCCTCCACAATATGGTGGATAGAGATGTCTTCTGCTTTAGCTTCTTCAGGGAGCGCCTTCTTCTCGATAGTAATTCTTACCGCCACCGGAGACTTAGGCTCTACTTCTACAGTGCTGTCTTTCTTATCTACAAAGCGGATATCCAAGCTTGCAGAATCATCATATAAAGCTTCATCCTTCAGAATCTTAACCTGCTCTTCGGAAAGCTTTTCTCCTTCTGCTTCTTCTTCCGGCTTGAAGAGACGCTTTGCTTCTAATACTACGTCGCCGTCAAATGCAGCTTCGTCGTAGAACACCTGTACATTACCGAATCCTTCGATTTCTACGTTCTGGCTCTTTCTACCAAGTTCGTTCAAGCTGTACTGGGTAAAACGAATAGATTGTAATTCAGGAAGGATTTCTTCGCTGCGCTCTGTAATATCTCTCAGAAGGCTGCTGTCTTCTACAACTGCTTTCTGTGCCTCTGTTGCCTTTTCAGCCTGAGCTGTCTCGGCTTTAGCTACTGTTTCTTTAACTTCCGCTTCAGTAGCCTCTACTCTAGCTTCTGTTGCTTCCTCGGAAGCTTCTGTCTTCACCTCAGCCTTAGCTTCAGTGGATTCCGCTACTGCTTCTGTTTCTTCTGCAGCGGTACTTATAATCGCTACTTCTGAATCATCCTTACGAGCTTCTTCGGAAGCCTTGCTTTCTTCTGTAGCTTTACTTGCTTCAGTTGCTTTGCTTTCTGCCACTTCCTGCTTAGCTTCGGCAGAACTCTCTTCTGCCTTGGAAGCTTCTACAGTCTGTGCTTCTGTGCTTTCAGCCTTAGCTTCTGTAGCCTTGGCATTCTTAGCTTCTGCCTGTGCTTTCTTGGCATCGCCCAAGAACTGCTTGAACAGGCTTGTCTTGGAAGCTACGGTTACTTTCGGATATTTATTGCCATCAACAGAGAGCTGGAAGGTCATTCTTTCTGTAGACTTGTTCTCATACACGAAGGTGATGAGCTCGCTTCCGGTCAACTCTGTGTTTCTTTCAAGGTTACTGTCAGATGCTTTCTCTTCTGTTAAGGAAACTGTTGTTGCTTCTTCTTTCTTGGGAAGAAGTCCTGCTACTGCACTCTCCTTGCTGTAGAGCAGTAAGCTTTCTTTACTTTCCTTACGAACTAATCTGTCTAAGTTCTTCGCATCTCTTTCTACATAAATCTGTAAGCCGGCTTCTTCAGCGTTCAGGCTTTCTTCCAGGTTCTCGGCGATACTGTTCAGAGGAATGTTGTAAATCTCTTTCTCTCCGTCAAAGTACTCTTCGAACTCTGTCGCCAGTTCCTGATCCTTGCTGTAGGAAGCTAGATTCCCCTTTCCTACTTTCTCGCCCTTCAGGATTGCTTCTGTAGCCGCTCTCCGAAGATCCGCACCAAGGAGCTGTACCTTCACCTGGGTTCCGCTTACTTCGATTTCGTTATTCTGTTCGGTGTGAGAGGAATCTGCTCGTCCGGAAATGGTAAGTCCACGATAGCCGGTGAACAAAAGACAAGCAATCATCAGCAAGGATAACTTCTGCTTGAATCCCTTCTTCATCTTCCCTATATAATTATTTCTACGATAATTCTTCATGCCATCGACCACCTTTTTCGTACTGTTGGGTTTACGATTCTTTGAAAGAATCCGAAAGCTTTCTTTCGGACTTTCGAAAAGTTCTCAGGCTTTCTTAGACTTTCCGGAAGTTTCCTTTAAGATTGCTTTTCCACTTTCTTAGAATCTTCTTTCCTTATTCTTACTCAGTACAGTTCAGGCTCGATGTTGCGGGCGTTCCTTCTCTGTATCCCGTATTCTAGCAAAAGCAGTTTTTATTTCAATAGACTTTGCGCGAAAGGCCCTTTAAATGTCATGAAAAGGGTTTTTCCCGTTTTATCCTATTTTTCGCCTATTCAAAATGCTTTAAATATCTTCTCGTTCCTTCGATTTTCTGTGCAAAATTTCTTAATATTTTTTTAGTTTTTTCTTGTTTCTTTTACTTCTCAGCTTTATTTTCGCGCAAAACATTCGGAAGAAGTCCTTTCTCCCTATATTTACGCGCACAAAAAAGAGTTCTTACGCTTTGTCTTCATTTTCATAGATGATTGCCCCGTGGGGACAGGTCTTCGGAAAATGTAAATATGCGTTCAAACGTTCTATCAGCTTCTCATCGCTGATGTGCTCCAGCTGCTCCGCCTGTTCGTGGACATCCGCTTCTTCATATTGAAGCTTGGTCATTAAAAAGCTTTCCCACAAACGGTGTCTGCTTAAAATGCGTTTGGCGATCCGCTCTCCCTCTGCGCTTAAGGATAGCTGTCTCCCCTCTGCTACTACAAAACCTTCTTGAATCAGTTTCTTCACCATCTCTGATGCTGATGCCCTGGAAACTCCTAAACTATCCGCAATTCTCTGATTACTGGCCTCTCCTTCGCGTTCAGCAATCTTAAAAATCGCTTTGATGTAGTCCTCCCGGTTCTGTGTCATCTGGCCTCCTGTATAGACTCTTACTACAGACCTCTTCCTTTCTTTTTCTGTGTTGCATAGTCGCAATTATTCAATTTTTTTCTTCTCCATTACAGGGAATATAAACCCTTTCTAAATAAAACGCAAGCGTTTCCGTCATTATTCCCCATTTTAATATTTTCACGCCACTTATTTAAGCAATATTCTTAAATTGCAAGTTTTTTGCTTTGTGAAAATAGACTATGGCTGCCTTCTTCTCTATAAAATCACCCGGCTTTTATAGGAATGGTAGCTCCTTTTCGATGTGCCTTCTTCCATTCATTTTGTATCAACCCGTCCAGCATACCGACAAAGGCGCAGCATCCGGATAGAGAGATATTGAAGCGGAAGGATAGTATTAACGCCACTATAGCGTGTAGCAGAGCAAAGGCTATGCTATAGAGAATACATTCCCGCAGATTCCTGCTGTATAGTCTTGCCACGGCAATTGG
>CALHIC010000282.1 GCA_938030845.1 uncultured Oribacterium sp.
AAAAGTGGCCATAAGACAATAATTCCAAGCATCAAAGCCCTTCTTATCCATTTAGGAAGTTTGAAAATTCCCAACGAAAGAAGCGGTGCTAAGATGTAAAACTGAACTTCTATTTCTAATGTCCATAAAACAATGTTAATCAATGGATAGCGCTCCTCAGAAAAAACAATATTATGCACATAAAACAGCGATGCCAAAAAGTTTGGGAATAAATCCTGAAAATTCTTACTTCCCAAAACTGTTGAAATAAATAAAAACAGTACTAAATGAACAATATAAGGTGGCTCCAGCCGAGTGAGCCTCCTCAAAAAATAATCCTTTATAGAGACTTCCCAGCCTCCATACACATATTGTTTTAAAAAAGGAAGTGATAATATAAATCCACTAATTCCGAAAAATAGAAAAACTCCCGTAGATCCCATCCCATTTCCAAAAAAAGGATAAATATAACTATGTTCCTTTATTTCAGGAAAGTTTACCTCATGATTGGCCAAAAAATGGCAAATAAAAACACTTGCAACAGCTATAAATCTCAGCCCATCAATATATTTTATAATCTTCCCTGACGAAGTGACCCTTTCCAGTAAATGTACATTCATACTCTGCAGTTTTTTTTATTTATCTATTTTTTTCTTATAATTCTACTATCGTTGCTCCCCAAGAAAGCCCCACGCCAAAGCCTATCAGCATTATCTTCTGTCCTCTTTTAGCTTTTCCTGTTTCTAACGCATCTTTTAGAGCAATCGGAATGGTAGAAGAAACAGTATTTCCATATTTCTCTAAATTGATATAGAATTTTTCCTCCGGAATTTCTAAAATTTCCCGTTGTTTTCTCAGAATATGCGCATTTGCTTGGTGAAAAATATAATAATCCACATCATTTTCAGTTAAATTATTCTTCTCCAAGATTTCCTTCACCAATACTCGAATTTTCTCTACAGTAAATATAAATATATTTTGTCCATTCATATACAGACAGTTACCAGCTTCATCTTCCTTATTTATACGATTTCTACCACCGCCATTTCTTACAATGAGATTATCATATCCGCTGCCATCTGTCCCTAAAATGAATTGAAAATTCTCTTTTGTTTCATCTTTTTGTATCAAAGTAGCTGCCGCCCCATCTCCAAAAATAGTTCGGTTAGAT
>CALHIC010000283.1 GCA_938030845.1 uncultured Oribacterium sp.
GAGTTGAATCAAGAGATTAGAGATATGGTAAATATTTTTTATTAGTTATCGATGTAAGACAGTAGAAATAAGGGAAGGCCAATAAATTGCATCAGAGGTGAAAGCATTCACAGAAGTACAATTTTAAAGGAGAAAATAGGAAAATGGCATTAACAGCTGAAGAAGTAGAGAAATTAAAGGAACTTAAACGCACTGAAGAGTTTAAAAAAAACTATAAACTGATAAAAGACGAACTTGTAAAAAGAGACAGGCAAGGTGTAGACATGGCTGCCAAGGGACTAATTTGTCTCTTCGTGATGTGCTATCTGCCTCGTCGTGCAGGCTTTCCTTTGGCAGGAATCTTGCTGTTTGTCTTAATCATCATCCCCTTTTTTAAGAGCAAAAGTGATATCGATTTGGAAGATATCTATACAGAACAGATTCTTAATCTGATACTGGGGGCAATCCTTCCGAAGGCTAAGATTCACTCCTGGGGAGAAGAGCCTATAGAGGATGTAAAATATGCGGTTCCCAAGTCAGAGAAGTATAATCAATTCTATGCACTGAAATTTAATGATGAAAGAAACCTTAGTGTTTGTAATTTGTATGCCTGGCATGAAGAAGAGTACAAGAGTGGAAAGGAAAAACGAACTAAGACAGTGAGGGATTTCCAAGGCGTTTTGTACGCCCTAACTCTGACGGAAGTTTATCAAGGGCATGTACGGATTGTGCCCACAAAGAAACTTGCGCATTTGAATATAGAGACCCAGGGAAAATATGCGGGAGCCTTAGAGGGAGAGCAGAAGATTGATGTGGAGGATGTGCGGCACAATGAAAATTACAACATTTACTGTACGGATGAGATTGCTGCCCGAAAGTTCTTAAGTCCAAGTGTTCTGGCTTGGTTTGATGAGCAGATTTCAGATCAGGGACTTTGTGCCTACCTTAAGGGGAATAAACTTTATATCAGCAAATATACCAATGAATATATGTTTCCGGTGCCGGACACCAAGAAGAAGCTGAATGCGTGGTCAGTGGAACAAGCGGCTCTCTATCTAAAAGACTTAAGTCAGGAAGCAAAGGCTATGGCATCGGTTTTTTCTAAATAGAAATGAAAACAATGGGAACAAAAGAGGTGAGTTATGGATGTTCGAAGTGAAGAGGGGACAATAATGCTGGAATGGGGAATAGGAATGATATTTTCTATCTTTATTCTTATGTTTTTTTTGGCTTTATCCGTTCATTTGTATCAGCGAAACATGTTTACAGCAGCCTGCAATGCGGCGGTAGTGAGAGTGGCAGAGAATTATAAATACGAAGGCTTGGAATACAAAGAGGAGATAACGGTACAAGATATTGAAAATATAGGCTTGTATCGCTATCTTAGTCTGAAACAAATTAATCTTCTCATACACGGAAATGAGAAAGCAAGTAGTTTTTTAGGATTTAGACTTACGAAGTACAGTGGCGGAAATGGTGGCGGTAAGGAAACGGTAAGGGTAAAGAGAGTTCCGGATGATCTTGGACGATGCCATTATGTACTGGAAGCGGAAAAAAGCTTTGATTTTCTTTTTGCACCCTTGTTGGAGAAAGTCGGCTTAAAAGAATCCAACAAAGTAAAAGTAGTGGCAGTTGCCTCAACCCTGGATGTGCTTCATTATGTCAATACGGTCCATTTTAGCCAGTATTTTAATAATAAAATAAGTGATCTCTCCAAGATAGCAGGATTGGTAGATTCCTTTATCAATCTTGGAAAGGATTTGTTCGGTTTGGTTACTTCTTTTGGAGAGGATTCATGATGGGAAAAGAGGCAAAAGAAAAAATGAATATCGCTAAGAATATCACCGGCAATAGCTTTAAAGAGAAGCTTCTTAGAGAAAGAGCTTCCGTTACCCTAGAGGCGGCGATTATCTTGCCCATATTCTGCTTTCTATTTATGGCATTGAATGGTGTGTTCTTTGTGTTTTCGGCGCAGAATCAGGTGATGCATACTTTGGTGCAAACGGCTAATAGTCTGAGCTTGGATCCTTACTGGAATGAAAAAATAAGCTTGGATAATACCAGTGTGAGCACTATTTTGCAAAGATTTGAGCGTTATGCGGTACGAGACCAAAGCTTCTCTTCTGCAGAAAGCTGGCACAAGAATGAAACAGTGTCTTCCGGCGTGCTGGAAGACCGATTTTATTCTTATTTTACCGGGGATGGAAATAAAATCAGTGCTTATACTAAATTAAAAAAATTGGGCGTCGTAGGGAACATGGAGCTTAGCGGGACAGTCAATAACGGCGACTTAACCCTTGTTGCCAAGTACAAGATGAAGTTTTGGTTTAATCTTTTTAAAACAGAACCATTGGACTTATCCCAGAAGGTGAAGGTTCATTTGTGGGGATTGGAAGACTATTAAAGGGGAAAACATGGCTTTAAAAATCGGCATCGGTGTATTGTATCTGCTTCTCTCTGTAGTGGCCATTAAGGCAAGTCATATTTTGCTGAAATGGCATCAAAAACAGCAAGAGGAGAGAGGGATACACAACAAGGAAATCCATCCGCTTTTTGATCAAAAGGCAAAAAAAATATTGTATGGATTGTTTATGCTGTTTTCCGCTGTATTGGGCTATTTCACGGCACAGAACGCAGTAGATACTTTTGCTATCGTTCGTCTAACTTTGCTGTACTTTATTTTGGCAGTAGCGGCCATTGTAGACGGGGAAAAATACATTATTCCAAATATTTTAGTGCTCATCTTTCTGGTGGCAGGGGTAGTGATAGGACTCATTGAAATTTTGTATTATCACCTTGGGTGGAAAGAATTCCTTTTCCAGTCCTTAGGTTCCCTGTTTATTTTATTGCTCTTTCTTCTTCTAATGGTCGTCCTCTCCAAGGGTGGACTGGGAATGGGAGATGTAAAATTATATGCTGCGATTGCCTTTTATTCCGGCATCAGTGCAGCCTGTATCATTCTTCTTTTTTCCTTTATTCTTTGTGCGATTACGTTCATCCCCTTTCTGCTTCTAAAGAAAATAAAGATTAAAGATGCCTTTCCTATGGGAGGCTTTATTTTTGTGGGCTATGGTATCAGCTTGATGCTGTCCTTGATATAGTGCGGTGCTCTTGAAGGGAGCAGCAGGAAAGTGCAAGGCAAACTTTCCAAAGTTCGAAATCGAAGCCATTACTTTTAGACAATCAATGCCATCCGGGGATTTTGACACTAAGCGAAGCTCCCTTGGATAGGTGGAATGATTGACATCAGGTCTGTGTGTCGATACAATTAGAAAAATGTTGAACAAAAACCGTTTAGAATATTGTAAAAGGATTGGGATTTACAATGGAGGATATTATGAGATTATCTTCTTATATTGATGAAAAAACCGGATT
>CALHIC010000284.1 GCA_938030845.1 uncultured Oribacterium sp.
AGATTATGCGGGAGTACAAGGGAGGAGATGTGTATCCCTGTATGGGTTGCCGTTCCTTCTTAACAGAGGATAAGGAAGGTTTAGGAGAAAATGGTGCCCACAAGTACTACGGTCGCTTTAATCAGGGTGTGGTAACCATCAATTTGGTGGATGTGGCTTGTTCCTCCGAGGGAAATATGGACAGATTCTGGGAGATTTTAGAGGAAAGGCTGGAGCTTTGCCACAAGGCTTTACGGCTTTGCCATGAGAGACTTTTGGGTACGGTTTCCGATGTGGCGCCTATTTTGTGGCAGCATGGTGCCTTGGCAAGACTGAAGAAGGGCGAGAAGATCGACAAGCTGCTTTACAACAATTACAGCACCATTTCTCTGGGCTATGCGGGCCTTTATGAGATGTGCGTACGGATGCTTGGAAAGTCTCATACCACGGAGGAGGGAAGAGAATTTTCCTTAAAGGTTATGGAGAAGCTGAACGACTCCTGCAAGAAGTGGAGAGAGGAAGAAAAGATCAGCTACTCCGTTTACGGAACCCCCATGGAGTCCACAACCTATAAATTTGCGAAGGCTTTAAAGAAGCGTTTCGGAACCATTCCCGGTGTTACGGACAAGAACTACATTACCAATTCCTACCATGTGCATGTTTCCGAGAAGATTGATGCCTTCTCCAAGCTGGCCTTTGAGGCGGATTTCCAGAAGCTTTCTCCGGGAGGAGCCATCAGCTATGTGGAAGTTCCCAATATGCAGAACAATATTCCTGCGGTTTTAAGTCTGATGCATTTTATCTATGAAAATATCATGTATGCGGAGTTAAATACCAAGTCCGATTATTGCTGTGCCTGCGGCTATGACGGGGAAATCCAGATTATTGAGGACCAGTACGGAAAGCTCCAGTGGCGTTGCCCCAACTGCGGAAATGAGAATCAGGAGCAGCTGTCTGTAGCCAGAAGAACCTGCGGCTATATCGGCACCCAGTTCTGGAATCAGGGCAGAACCCAGGAGATTAAGGACAGAGTGTTACATCTGTGAGGAAATATGCACTACGGAGAAATTAAATACTTTGACATTGCCAACGGCCCCGGCATCCGGGTGAGTCTTTTTGTCTCCGGCTGTCCCCATGCCTGTAAGGGTTGCTTTAATGAGGCTTCCTGGAATCCTTCCTTTGGAGAGCTTTTTACGGAGGAAGTGGAGGAAAGGATTTTGCAAGCCCTTGATAAAAAGGAAATTCAAGGCTTAACCCTTCTTGGGGGAGAGCCTTTGGTGCCGGAAAATCTTCATGCGCTACTGCCGCTTCTTCGGAAAATGAAGGAGCGCCTTCCGGAGAAGGATCTTTGGTGTTTTAGTGGCTACCGCTATGAGGAGCTTATGCAAAGAGAGGGCAGCGAGAAGGAAGAAATATTGGAATTGTTTTCTCAGCTTTCCGTTCTGGTAGACGGCAAGTTCCATTTAGAAGAGAAGGATCTTAGGCTTCTCTTCCGGGGTTCCCGAAACCAGCGTTTGATTTCCATACCGGAAACCCTGAAAAGCGGCAAGATTTGCCTGTATGCGGAGTAGAATGACGAATCTGCCTGCAGAGCATTTTTAGAAGAATCCTAGGAAAGCTTTAATGAATTTGTTTATATTTCTTCCTCTTCTTCCTGTATAGTGAGAGTAAGAAAAGCTTTTGCTTCGTTTTTGTCGCATAAGAAAATAGCATATAGGAACATCAAAATGGATAAGTTCCCGTCGAATGCATAGAGCTCAAGGAGGTTGAAGATGAGAAAAAGAGGATTAGTACTGGTGGCACTTTTGGCTATGGGAATTTTGGCCTGCGGAAAGAAGGCGTCCACTACAGAGAGTAGCGCTGCAGCAACAACAGCGGAAGTAAAGACCGGCCAGGAGGGCGAAGATAAGGAAAGTAAGGCTGCTACGGAAGCTGCCAAGGCAAAGGAGTCCACTACCGCTGAAACAATGGGGAAGGAAGAAGGCGGCAAGGAAAAGAAGGATTTAACCGTGATTACGGGAACTATTACCGATGCAGCCATGAACAGTGTAAGCATTAAGGGAAATGACGGTAAGGACTATGAGCTGAACAAGATTGATAAGTCCGACATTTCCGGACTTTCTCAGGGCATTGAAATCGGAACCAAGGTGGAAGTAACCTTTGATAAGGATATGAATATCCTGTCTATGGTAGACCCGGGAAAATAAAGTTGTTATTTCTATGAGGATTGATTCGGGAACATAATAGGATATACGATAGTTCGTGGAATGAATAGCCGGAACTTTGTTATATCCAAAACCGACAAAATCCATATTTGCTATAGATTATAGCAATAACTAAATCTTAATATTTTGCATTATCCCTTTTTGCTTTTTTATGCTACAGTGTGCAGGAAAAGAAAAAAGGGATTTTTTTATCATAGAGGAAGAAAGAGGGAAAGAATTATGGCATATCATATCAGTACACGATGTCAACACTTGGAAGGACAGAATAAGGAGGAGCATTACGGGGCAATATCTTACCCCATTTATCCAAGCTCCGCCTTTATTCATCAGGAGGTAGGGGGAAAGAATCCCTACGACTATTCACGTTTGCAAAACCCCACCAGAGCTCAGCTGGAGAAGGTGGTGGCTTCTTTAGAGCACGGAACGGATTGCATTGCCCTGTCCTCCGGGATTGCGGCATTGGCCTGTATTATGGAGCTTTTTCACCCGGGAGACCATATTTTAATTGATCGTGACCTATATGGCGGCTCTATTCGTTATTTTCGTGAGGTAAATGAGAAAAATGGTCTTCAGTTTTCCAGAGTATCTCTCCATGAGGATGGCTGGGAAAAGGAAGTTAAGGAGAATACCAAAGCCATTTTTCTCTTGGAATGCGAAAGAGATAACCATGGCCTGTCTTAACCAGAATCCAAATCATGACTCCGCTAAATAGCAAACTCAAGATATTTTGAATCCAGAAGAAATTGCCAATCTGGGAAGAAAATTGCCAATAGTTTTGGACAATAAGCGTCAGCTGAGAAAGGCCAAATACGAAAAATAGGTAAGAGAAGACAGCACTCATTTTGAAAAGAAGACGATATTTTTTCATAATAAATCCCCTATAGATGTATGTGTATCACATCGCATAAACCCTCAGAACCACTGTTTTCATTTTTACATCCTAAAAATCACTACCTCCCCTAGAGAACTAAGGAAGGCAGTGATCACATTTTTAGGAATTAGGAATGAATACACGAAATCAATCGATCTTATGATTTTTTGTTTTTCAAGAATTCGTCGTATTGTTTTTGCATTTCGTTCAATACTTTTTCGTAAGCACCTTCAGATTTCAATTTTTCCATCAATTCTGGAATAGCTTTATCTGGGTCTA
>CALHIC010000285.1 GCA_938030845.1 uncultured Oribacterium sp.
CGCCTTTGCAGAGGAACCTGCACTAAGAGCATGCTCTGTATAATCCACAACCTTTAAAGCCAGCTTGAATTCCTTATTCAAGGCACTGATTACCGCCTCGATAGGACCGGATCCTTGACCGGAAACCTCTCGCAGTACACCGCGATTTTCAAAGGTCAGGTTAATAAAGCTGATGTAGGAATCTCCCTCTCCCTCCACATCGGTGGTACGAAGGTTTTTGAAGAATAACGGAGCCTTGGCTTCCACATATTCTTCCCGGAATACCTCTAAAATTCTCTTCGGATTTACCTCGCCCTCCAGCTCGGAAATCTTCTGAATATAATCCGCAAACTCTCTCTGCATTGCCTTGGGCAACTTATAGCCATAGTCAAAGTCCAGAATAAAGGCAACACCGCCCTTACCGGACTGGGAATTGATGCGAACCACCGGCTCATACTGTCTTCCGATATCCGCCGGGTCGATGGGAAGATAGGGCACCTCCCAGAAAGGATTCTTCCGTTCCCGCATGGCCAATACACCCTTATTGATGGCATCCTGATGGGATCCGGAGAAAGCGGTAAATACCAGCTTTCCCGCATAGGGATGACGATCCGGCACACTCATCTTGGTGCAACGCTCATAGACCTCCTGAATTTCCCGGACATTTTCCAGATTCAGCTTAGGGTCAATACCATGGGAGAAAAGGTTATAAGCCAGGGTTAAAATATCAACATTTCCGGTTCTTTCTCCATTTCCGAATAGGGTTCCCTCGACTCTTTGTGCTCCGGCAAGAAGGGCCAGCTCTGCAGAGGCAATCCCCTCTCCTCTATCATTATGGGGATGCACGGAAAGAATCACATGCTCCCTTTCCTTCATGTTGTTGGACATAAATTCAATCTGATCCGCATAGACATTGGGGCTATGCATCTCTACGGTATTAGGCAGGTTAATGATAATCTCCCGTCCCGCCTTAGTCCCCCAGGCGGAAATCACCGCATTACAGATTTCCAAAGCATAATCCATCTCCGTTCCGGTAAAACTTTCCGGAGAATATTCCAGGCGAAGCTCTCCGGAAAAATCCTTTTCATGCCGCTTCACCATTTCCACACCGGAAAGGGCAATGGCGGTAATCTCCTCTCTGGACTTTCCGAAAACCACATCCCTTTGCAATACGGAAGTGGAATTATAAATATGGACAATGGCCTTCTTTACTCCTTGAAGAGCCTGGAAGCTTCTTTCCAAAAGTTCTTCTCTACACTGTACCAAAACCTGAACCGTAACATCCTCCGGAATCAGATTCTTCTCCACCAAAGTCCGTAAATAATCAAATTCTATCTGGGAGGCGGCAGGAAAGCCTACTTCAATCTCCTTAAAACCAAGCTTACATAGGAGTTGGAAAAATTCCACCTTTTCTTCTACGGTCATGGGATCCACAAGGGCCTGGTTTCCATCCCTTAAATCCACAGAACACCAAATCGGTGCTTTAGTGATTTCCTGATCCATCCAAGTTCTTTCCGGATAACGGAAAATCGGAAATTTTCTGTAACGCTTTACCTGATCCATTCTTACCTCCTATTGTATTTTTCCACTACTACTCTTACTCACTTCTTATTTTGAGTCTACCCTGTACTGCCAAACAAGCTTTTCCAAGCTCTGCAGGGCTTCCTTTTACTCTATCAATAAACTTAGGAAAGGACTAGTCCTTCCTTTTTCATAACAGCTATAACTTCCTCTACATATTTCTCACAAAGCTCTTCCTTTGAGGCCTCCACCATAACTCGAATCAAAGGCTCTGTTCCGGAAGCACGGAGGAGAATTCTTCCATCCTCTCCCAGGCTTTCCTCTACCTTCTTTACAGCCTCCTGCACGGTTTCATTCTGCTCCACCAAAAGCTTATCCTTGACCCGTACATTCTTCAAAACCTGTGGAAAACGCTGGTAGTCTACCAAAGCTTCCTTCAGGCTCTTCTTTTCCTCTAAAAGCACTTCCATCAGCTTAATACTGGTGAGAATACCGTCCCCGGTAGTGGCATGCCGCATAAAGATGATATGTCCGGACTGCTCTCCTCCCAGAGAATAACCGTTTTCCGCCATATTCTCATAGACATAACGGTCTCCTACCTTGGTCTTTTCATAAGAAAGTCCTACCGCATCCAAAGCCTTATATAAACCGAAGTTGGACATAATGGTGGTAACAATCTTATTGTCCTTCAGCTGTCCCTTATCCCGCATATTCTTTCCGCAAAGATAGAGAATCTGATCTCCATCCACCAGTTCTCCCTCGCTGTCTACGCAGAGACAACGATCCGCATCGCCGTCATAGGCAAAACCGATTTCACAATCCCCATTCTTCACATATTCCTGCAGGGCTTCCATGTGGGTAGAACCGCAGTTAGCATTAATGTTATATCCATTAGGATCATTGGACAGTACATGGGTGTCAGCCCCCAGAGCATCAAAAACAGCCTTTGCACAGGAGGATGCGGAACCGTTGGCACAGTCCAAAGCAATCTTCTTGCCCTTAAAGGAACGGGTAGCCAAAGAAATCAGATAGCCGATATAGCGGTTTCTTCCTGCAGCAAAATCTACAGTTCTTCCGATTTTATCTCCGGTGGCTAAAGGAACTTCCTCGGTTTCTCCATCCAGATAGGCCTCAATCTCCGCAATAAAATCATCGGAAACCTTTTCTCCATTTTCATTGATGACCTTTAATCCGTTATCATAGAAAGGATTATGAGAGGCGGAAATCATGACTCCGCAGTCAAAGTCCTCTGTTCTCGCCTCGTAGGAGACAGAGGGCGTCGTCGTGACATGCATCAGATAGCAGTCCGCTCCCGTCGAGGTGATGCCTGCTGCCAGAGCGTACTCAAACATATAGGAGGACCGCCGGGTATCCTTGCCCATGACAATGCGGGTCTCCTCGCCCTCCTTCTTATTCCTGCTGTAATACCAGCCCAGAAACTTGCCGACGCGAAATGCGGCGTCAGCCGTCAGCACTACATTGGCCTCACCCCGATATCCGTCCGTTCCGAAATACTTGCCCATAA
>CALHIC010000286.1 GCA_938030845.1 uncultured Oribacterium sp.
GAAGGAAATTCCATCTCAAAATATAGCTTATTTTTTCTGTTTTTTTTTAGAAAGGAAGAAAAGATGGAACGGTTTTTCTTGTCAAAAAAGAAATAGGGGACTACACTGTAGTAGTTTTTGTGGGAGGAGGGTTCGATGAAATTAATTCGACAGGTGACATGGATCATCTTTTTTACTTTTTTGGGGGAAATGTGTAATAAGCTTTTGCCTTTACCGGTTCCGGCCGGAGTCTATGGCTTGATTTTTATGCTGATTTTCCTGATGCAGGGAATTATTCCCTTGAATGCGGTGGAGCAGGCGGGCAACTTTATGCTGGAAACCATGAGTATTATGTTTTTGCCGGCTGCAGTTGGAATTATGACCGTAACAAAATTACTGATGCCGGTTTTAGTACCTTACCTTGTAATTATTGTCTTATCCACGATTATTGTTATGGCGGTTACCGGCTTGGTAAGCCAGAGAATCTTAAAAGTAACAGAGAGCAGAGAAGATAAAATCAAGGAAATGCGCTCTATGGAATCTGCACTGGAAAAGAAAGAGAAAATCCAGGAAGAAATTCGAGAGATACAGTTGGAAGATTTAAAGCAGAGCTTAAAGGGCTTGGAGGAGGAATAATGAAAGAGATTTTAATGAGTTCAGAACACTTCGGTTTTGGCTTAAGTATATTTATTTACCTCCTTGCCATCCAAATCAAGCTTCGTTTAAAGTGGGATTTTTTAAATCCCTTGCTTGTCTCAACCATCATTATTGTGGGAATCCTCCTGGTTACGGAAATTCCCTATGCCAAGTATAAACAGGGTGCGGGGCTTTTGAGTTATTTTCTAACGCCGGCTACAGTCTGTTTGGCTATTCCTCTTTATAAGCAGTGGTCCTTACTGAAAAATAATTTCAAAGCCGTATTTTTGGGGATTTTTGCGGGGACTTTGAGCTCTATCGGCAGCATTTTACTGCTTGGTATATTATTTCATTTGCCCAACGAACATATTTCCACCTTACTGCCAAAATCCATTACCACGGCTATCGGTATGGGAATTTCGGAAGAAAC
>CALHIC010000287.1 GCA_938030845.1 uncultured Oribacterium sp.
AAAAGAGGCTTCGGCCGGAAGACCGTAAGCTTTAAGCTAAGAGACTGGGTTTTCTCCAGACAAAGATACTGGGGAGAGCCGATTCCTATCGTACATTGTGAGAAATGCGGAAATGTAGCGGTACCGGTGGAAGAGCTTCCTTTAAAGCTGCCTGAGGTAGAAAACTATGAGCCTACCGGAACGGGAGAATCTCCCTTGGCCGGCATTACTGACTGGGTAAACTGCACTTGTCCAAAGTGTGGAGGTCCGGCAAAGCGGGAGACTAATACAATGCCTCAGTGGGCAGGATCTTCCTGGTACTTCCTGCGTTATGTTGATAATCATGATGACAAGGCTTTGGTCAGCAGAGAGAAGGCTGATAAATATTTGCCGGTGGATATGTATATCGGAGGCGTGGAGCATGCAGTATTACACCTTCTGTATTCCCGTTTCTGGACCAAATTCCTCTATGATATCGGTGTGGTAGGATTTAAGGAGCCCTTTGTAAAGCTCTTTAATCAGGGAATGATTTTAGGGCAAAACGGTATTAAGATGTCCAAGTCCATGGGAAATGTAGTTTCTCCCGATGATCTGGTTAGGGATTACGGCTGTGATGCTCTTAGACTTTATGAGCTTTTTGTAGGTCCTCCCGAATTGGATGCGGAATGGGATGACAGAGGAATTGATGGAGTTTACCGTTTCCTGAATCGTTTCTATAATCTTGTGGAAGAATCCAAGGATAAGAATATCAGTCCTACAAAAGAGATGATTCGTGTACGGCATAACTTAATCCATGATATCCAGCTTCGTTTTGACAGCTTTAACTTAAATACTGTAGTTTCCGGCTTCATGGAGTACAATAACAGCCTCTTGGATCTGGCGAAGAAAGAAGGGGGCGTAGATTTGGAAACCCTTCGTACCTTCTCCGTGCTTTTGGCTCCATTTGCCCCTCATATCGCAGAGGAGTGTTATCATTTGGCTAAGGGAGAGGGCAGTGTATTTGCAGCCGGCTGGCCTGAGTACGATGATAAAGCTATGGAGGCTGATGAAATTAAGCTTCCTTTACAGGTAAAATTCGAGACC
>CALHIC010000288.1 GCA_938030845.1 uncultured Oribacterium sp.
CCGCACCCTGCAACACCATGGTTTCCATACGCTTTAACATATCCGTAGAGGAATTGGCGTGACCGGTGGAAATGCTTCCGTCGTGACCGGTGTTCATGGCATTTAACATATCCAGACATTCCTTTCCTCTAACCTCTCCAACGATAATGCGGTTCGGGCTCATTCTGAGGGAGGCTTTAATTAAATCGGAGATACTGACGGCTCCTTCTCCCTCTGCATTGGCATTTCTGGTTTCCAACGAAACCAGGTTTTCCACGGATTGAATCTGCAGCTCCGCGCTATCTTCGATGGTAATAATGCGTTCCTCCTTAGGAATGTACTGGGAAAGTGCGTTTAAGAAGGTAGTCTTTCCGCTGTTGGTACCGCCGGAAATGAAGATGTTGTAGGAGGAACGAACCAAAGTCTGTAAAAATTGACTTGCTTCCTCCGTCAGACTTTCCAGCTGAATCAGCTTTTTCATGGTGATGGGCTCCGGGAATTTTCGTATCGTGACGGTAGGTCCCTTTAGAGCAATGGGGGGAAGCACCACATGAACACGGGAGCCATCTTCTAAGCGGGCGTCTACAATGGGACTTTTGGTATTTACCGCACGATTGATTCGGGAAACAATCTGCTGAATCAAATCCGCAAGCTGTTCTTCACTTTGAAAGGAGCCCTGCCAGCGCTCCATTCGCCCCTTCCTTTCCACAAAGATTTCTTTTGGACCGTTAATCATGATTTCACTGACAGTGCCGTCATCCAACAGTTCGGAAAGAAGATCCAGCCTTCTGAAGCTGTCAAAAACCGCGCTTCTTAAGTAGAGTTTTTCCCGCAAAGCCAGATCCTTTCGGCTTAAAAGGGCAGAGTCAATTTCCTGATACAAATGGCTGTCACTGACTTGTTTTTCTTCCAAATCCAGCAAAAGCTCCTTTTTGATTTCTTGTTTTACCTGATCCAGGGCCAGCACGATAAGCTCCTTTCCGATTTACCTTACGGTTCGCATTAAGATTCGCATTAAGGCTTATATTAAGATTCACATTAAGATTCAAATTAAGACTCACATTAAGATTCACATCACATTATGATTCTGATAACTGTCTTTATCTCGATAAACATCTCGATATTTATTTCGATTAAAGTCTTATAAAGCCATTTTTCGGTATTGCTCCGCTTCCATCTGCTCTTCTTCGTATACCTGTCGTAATAAGAGTTCCCGACAGTATTGTTCCAAAGCAGGGGAGGTGGCGCTTTCTTCCGTTAGAGCGGGGAGATTACATTGGATGAATTTTTCCGCTACGCTTTCTCCTGCATTTTTCTCCAAATATTGTTGAAGAACGGAAAGCTTAGCCTTGCTTTTTCGATCCTCTAAAACCGGAAGAAAGACTTTTCTGGCCAGAGTGAAACATTCCAGATAACGACTCATACTGCTGTCGGTATCTACAACCAATGCATCAGCTCCCGCCTCTTCCGCGATTTTTTCCAAGAAAAGAGAAAGGTCTCTTTGAGAGACACTGCTGATATCCTCCGGACTTCGAACCGGATGGATGGTGACGTAATTATCCTTTGCATAGGAAAGGGCACGCAAAATCATTGGGGTCAAATGATTTTCCTTAAAGTGATATAGGGCTTCCGTCAAACATTCCTTCTCCTTTTCCTGATCCTTTGAAGAAAAGGCGGACTCTTCCAGACTGAGATAGAGTGTCTTTCTGTTCTTTCCCAGTTCCTTAGCCAAGGCCTGGGAAAATGTGGTTTTTCCCAAACGACCAAGGGGACTGTAAACCAGAAATACATCCGCACGATGCTGGCCGCCTTCCGCTAAAAGCTCCAACTCACCGTACTGCACCAGAATCTCCCGCATGATTTGGTCTCCGGACTGGTATTTATAGATACAATTTTCCTTCCGTTGCTTGGTAAGCAGATTTTCTTCGGAAAGATAAAGGGTTTTGTGGGATTTTGGAGAAAAATGAAGGTTTTTCGCATTCTTTTCGGAAAGAAGCAGAAGATCCACCTCCTTTTTCTTGGAGAAGCTTTCCAGGCTTTCTTTGTTAAGAATCGGATAGATTTGGAAGGGAAGCTTGGTGTTTTGCCGAAGATAAAGGCTAAGGCGTTTGCAATACAGGGCATCTTCATCGTAGATGGCAAGAATTTTTTCCATGACGAATATCCTTTCTGTGGAAATTGAAAATTTATCCTTTCATCAGCATAATCGGGGTGTAGCCGAGAAAGAGAGAAAAAGCATAGGGAATGTCTTCTATGTGACAAATGAAAAATAGAAGGAAAGAGAAAAGGGATGCCAGGAGGAGAAGAGGAAGACTTTCTTCCAAGGGTAAAAGGGGGATCAGAAGGGAGCATAGTTTCCAGTCTGCTCCTCCGGCGGCGGTGAAATAAAAGAGGGGATAGCTTACGAAAAGACTTAGAATCCAGTAGATAAGGGTAATAAGGGATTTTTTCAGATCTGCGGCTTCAAAGGGGAAAGCAAGAAGGAAGAAAAAGAATGAGGGAAAAAGTATAAAATAGACTTTGGGGATTTTCCGTTCTTGTAAATCTTTGATGGCTGCATAGAGTAGAAAAAGATAAAGAAAATGGTGTTTGAGATTAGGCATATCCACCTCCTGAAAAGGATTATAGCGTTAGCCTTAGAAATCTCCTATACTCCACATTCGGATAATATCCACTTACGGATAATATCCGAATGTGGAGTATATAGGGGAAAACGTAAGGATATGCTGTTCTCCTTTGCCTGAAGGGAAGAAAAAGTCATAATGAGAGAAAAAAAGACAGCCTTTGTGGAAAACAAATAAGTTTTGACAGAAAATTTAGTGATTATTTTGTGCTGAAAACCGTTATCATATAAGTTTAGACATAAAACCCAAGGGGCTTTTTAAAGAGGGTGTCAACAGGAATTTATCAAAGAAGCTTTTCAAAGATACTTTTCAAAGATATTTTCCAAAGAAGCTTTAAAGAGATTAGGAGGATGACCGTTATGCTACAGATTCGAAAAGCAAAGCCGGAAGACTTACAGCAGATTATGCCTTTATACGAAAAGGCCAGAGAATTTATGGCGAAAAACGGGAATCCCACCCAGTGGGGAAAGAATAATCCTCCGGAGAATTTGATTCGAAAGGATATCGAAGAGGGCTATTTCTATGTGGCGGAGGACGAGGAAATTGAGCTGGCCTTTCATTTTCATGTGGGAGAAGAGCCGAATTATAAAGAAATCTATAAAGGGGCTTGGCATAGGAATGAAGCCTATGGTGTCATTCATCGGGTGGTATCCTCCGGAAAAATCCCCGGCCTTGCCCAGCTGTGCTTTCAGTTTTGTAAGGAACAGCATCCCTACCTTAGAATCGATACCCATGAGAACAATCAGGTCATGCAAAGGGCAATTCAGCGTTTCGGTTTTCAATATTGCGGGGAGGTTATCGTAGGAGATGGAACCAAACGTTTAGCCTACGACTATTTTGCCTAAAGTCTTTAAAAACATCTAAAGCAATTCTCGAAGTTAATCCCGTTGTGGAACTTGGTTTGGGCATTAACTTTTCAAATCTTCCAAACTTTTTTGAATTTTTACTGCCCCCGTATTGACAAGCAGAGGAACATTCTGTATTATCGTACTGTTGCAAAACAATGCGACGTTTTCAGGGAAACTTGAAACGCCGGCGTGGCGGAATAGGTAGACGCACAGGACTTAAAATCCTGTGGTACTTAGTACCGTGC
>CALHIC010000289.1 GCA_938030845.1 uncultured Oribacterium sp.
CTAAGGTCCTCCTTTCTTTTTGATTTTTTGTTTAGCGACTAATAGAGTAAAGATTTTGTCAGTTGACTTGTTTTCCGCTATCGTTCTTCCTAAAGCTTTGGTAAAATAGGGAACAGTGTACAGTTCGAGACAAGATTGGAGGAATAGATGGCAGAGTTTGATTATCTGGTAGTGGGTGCAGGACTTTTTGGCGCTGTTTTTGCTAGAGAGGCAAAGGAACGGGGGAAGAAGGTTCTGGTCATTGACCAAAGGAATCATATCGGGGGAAATGTTTACAGCTACGAGAAAAATGGCATCATGGTTCACCACTATGGGGCCCACATTTTCCATACCAACAATGAAGAGGTTTGGCAGTATGTGAACCGCTTTTCGGAATTTAACCGCTTTACCAATGCCCCCATTGCCAACTATAAGGGAGAAATCTATTCCCTTCCCTTTAATATGTATACCTTCAATCGGATGTGGGGAGTTACCCGCCCTGAGGAGGCCAAGGAGAAAATTGAGGCAGAACGGAAGGCCGCGGGAATTAGCGAGCCTAAGAATCTGGAAGAGCAGGCTATTTCCCTGGTGGGAAGGGAAATCTATGAGAAATTGATTAAGGGCTATACCAAAAAGCAGTGGGGCAGGGATTGCAAGGATCTTCCGGCCTCCATTATCAAAAGACTTCCGGTACGTCTAACCTATGATAACAACTACTTTAACGCCCTATATCAGGGGATTCCCAAGGCGGGCTATACCAAGCTGGTGGAAAATATTCTTGCCGATATCCCCGTGGAACTGTCTCAAAACTTCTTTGAGAATAGGGAAATGTGGATGGAAAAGGCGGAGAAGATTGTATTTACCGGTCCTATTGATGCCTTTTACGAGTACTCCTTGGGAGAGTTGGAATACAGGAAGGTGGATTTCGTGGTGGAAGAGCTTCCTATAGAGAATTATCAGGGAAATGCTGCGGTGAATTATACTGATGAAGAAAGCCCCTATACCCGCATTATTGAGCATAAATGGTTTACCTTCGGAAAGGACTTGGAAGGAAAAGATATTCCCACCACCATCATTTCCAAGGAATACAGTGCAGAGTGGAAGAAGGGGGAGGAACCCTATTATCCGGTAAATGATGAGAAAAACCAGGCTTTGTATCAACAGTACAAGGCGCTTTCCGAAAAGGAAGAAAAGGTACTTTTCGGCGGACGTTTGGGAGAGTACAGGTACTATGACATGGATATGGTGATTGCCTCCGCCTTAGACTTTTCCCAAAAGCAATTAGGATAAGTGTCGGCTCTGCGAAGTTTCATTAGATAAGGCTTGGAAAAGAGCAGAATAGATTAGCGGATATAAGCATAAATAGTCTTTATATCACAAGTAGCCTGTATCATAAGTAGTCAAGAATATAAAAGCTATTATCGGAAAGGAGGAGACTATGAAACCCATAGGACTTATGGGGCGCGTGGCGGTAGGATTTGTGGTAACCACCCTTTTGCCCATCCTCTTGTTTTATCTCTCCTTTCTGGGAATCCTTCGTATAGGACAGGGGATTTTTATCCTGATTTTTGCGGGATTGTTTTTTATCGCTTGGATCTATAACGGTATTGTAAAGCCTGTGGATGAGCTGAAAAATGCGGCGAAGCGTATCGGAGACGGAGACTTGGACTTCAGTTTGGAGGCGGAAAGTCACGATGAGTTCGGAGAGCTGACTCAGGCCTTTGAGAAAATGCGGATTCGCCTAAAGCAAAATCAAGAGGAAAAGCTAAAGGACGAGCAGGAAAACCGGGAGCTTGTCACCAATATTGCCCATGACTTAAAGACTCCCATTACCTCTATCAAGGGTTATGCGGAGGGAATCCTGGACGGGGTAGCCTCCACCGAGGAGAAAAAACGAAAATACATCCAAACCATTTATCATAAAGCGGTGGAGATGAATCGCCTGATTGATGAGTTGAATTACTACGCCAAGATAGAAACCAATAGGATTCCCTATCATTTTTGCCAGTTGCCCGCCTTGGAATATTTTCAGGACTTCAGTGTGGAAGTGGCCATGGATCTGGATGCTATGGGCTATCAGTTTGAAACGGACTTTCTGCTGGAAGAATCTGTGGAGGTGATTGCGGATCCGGAGCAGCTTAGAAAGGTACTGAACAATATCATTTCCAATGCCATTAAATATATGGACAAGAAGGATCCGAAGATTCGCTTCGTACTTTCCGATGCGGGAGATTTTGTGGAGGTGGAGATTTCCGATAACGGAAAAGGAATCGAGAAAAAGGATTTACCCAATATTTTTGAACGGTTTTTCCGAACAGATGCCGCTAGAAATACGGAAACCGGCGGATCCGGCATCGGCCTGTCTATCGTAAAAAAGATTATCGAAGACAGTGGCGGCAGAATCTGGGCGGAAAGCGAATTGGGAGAGGGAACAAGCATTCATTTTGTGTTACGAAAATGTTTTCCCCAAACAAGAAGTCATTTAGGCAGGTAAAGCATTTCCAAAAAGAAGAAAAAGGGAAAAGAAAAAATCGCAGATTATCAATTAGTGAATGAAGAGAAGATAGAAAAGAAAAAGCTAAGAGGGAAAGTAAGCAAATTAAAAGGAAAATAAAGAAGTAAAGATAAGATAAAAAAGTAAAGACAAGATAAAAAAGTAGAAGCAAGAAAGGAAAGTCTATGGAAGAGAAGAAGAAAATTTTGATTGTGGAGGATGAAGCCTCCATTGCAGAGCTGGAAAAGGATTATTTGGAGCTGTCCGGCTTTCAGGTGGAGACGGAGGGAGATGGAGAAAAGGGCTTAAAGAAGGCTTTGGAAGGGAATTATGACCTTCTGATTCTGGATTTGATGCTTCCGGAAATTGATGGTTTAGAAGTTGCTAAGACTATTCGCAAGACAAGTAGTGTGCCGATTATCATGCTTTCAGCTAAGGATAGCGAATTTGATAAGGTTATCGGTTTAGAGCTTGGTGCGGATGACTATGTAACCAAACCCTTCTCAAATCGTGAGTTGCAGGCGCGTGTCAAAGCTCTTCTTCGTCGTACAGACTTGGTTTCTGTAGATAATCAAGAATCTGATGAAAAGAAAACTCAGACTTTGCAAATTGGTGACTTGGAGATTGTACCAGATGCTTATGTAGCTAAGAAATACGGTGAAGAACTAGACTTAACTCACCGTGAATTTGAGCTCTTATATCACTTGGCGTCTCATATCGGTCAAGTAATTACGCGTGAACACTTGCTTGAAACTGTCTGGGGTTATGATTATTTCGGAGATGTTCGGACTGTTGATGTAACGATCAGACGTTTGCGTGAGAAGATTGAAGATACACCAAGTCGTCCAGAGTATATCCTAACACGTCGTGGTGTTGGTTATTATATGAGAAATAATGATTGAATTGATTAGAAAAAATATTCTTACTAGTGATTTTATCTTCATTTTAATTTTATTGGGTTTTATCTTGATTGTTACCTTGCTTTTGCTAGAAAATCGGCGAGATAATATTCGGTTGAAGCAAATTAATCAAAAAGTTAAAGACTTGATTGCAG
>CALHIC010000290.1 GCA_938030845.1 uncultured Oribacterium sp.
ATGGCCACCATGTTACGGAGTAAACCGTCTCGCAAGTGATCCAGAAGGGATTCGAACCCCCGACCCACGGCTTAGAAGGCCGTTGCTCTATCCAGCTGAGCTACTGAATCATTTCGCATTTTGTGCGACTCTCATATATTAGCGAATCCCCAATGCTTTGTCAAGAAAAAAATTTTCGCTGTTTACAAATTTTCGCTGTTTACAAAGGCTGGTTTTTACTGTTTACAATGGTAAAATCACCATTGCTTACAAAGGCTTATTCTCTGATTGAAATTCAAAAAAGGGGCCGTAAAAATAGCCCCTTTCCTTTCTTTACGAACAGCAAAGCCTTAATGGCTTAAATCGTAGGCCTCTAAGCAGTTCTTTGTAATCAAAGCAAAATCCTTGGTCTCCAAAAATTCTTTTTTACACAGCCAGGTTCCACCCACACAGAGCACCTTGGAGAAGGAAAGATATTCTCCGATGTTCTGAAGGTTCACTCCGCCAGTGGGCATGAAATACAGATTCTGGAACACTGCGGCATAGCTCTTGATGGTCTGCACGCCGCCAAACTGTCCTGCCGGGAAGAACTTCACCACAGGAATATCATAAGACATGGCCATGCTGATTTCCGTAGGAGTCAAAACGCCGGGACAATAGGGAATTTCTCTCTCTCTGCAAAAAGCTGCCACTTCATGGGAAAAGGAAGGACTTACAATAAACTTGGCACCGGCCTCTACAGCATCCTTACACTGCTGCAGGGTAATTACCGTTCCCGCACCCACATATAAATCCGGGTATTCCTTTACCATTAAGGCGATGGATTCCTTTGCTGCCGCCGTACGGAAGGTAACCTCCGCCACCGGAAGTTTTCCCTCCAATAAAGCCTTTCCCAGAGGAATGGCATCTTTTTTATCCTCAATTACCAAAACCGGACAAATTCGAATCCCCTTCATTCTCTCCACAAATTCTGCCATGTACATTATTTTATCCTCCTAAATTTTATGCATTTCCACTCTAAGGTTTCCTTTTTGGTCCAAAAACAGCAGGCTATAGCATGGTCTTCTATCCTCCTGTCTTGGAAAGCTGATGGATCCCGGATTGATACAGTGTACCCCGTTCACCACTTTGTTACAGGGCTTATGGGTATGTCCGAAAAATGCCATACTGCAATTTCTGTCTCTTGCCTCTTCCGAAAGACGCTCCAAACCGAAGTTTACCCCATAGAGATGGCCATGGGTCAGAAAGCAACGCTCTTTACCGATACGAACTTCCACATCCTTGGGCAAATAGGAAAAAAAGTCATTGTTTCCCTGTAAAAAATAGGACTCACAGCCCTTAGGCAAAAGCGCCTGTACCTCTCCTTCTCCCTCCGAATCTCCAAGATGAATGCACATGGAAATATCCGGATGCAGGCGAAGAACCTTTTCCACATAGTCCAGCTTTCTATGGTTATCGGATAGCAGCAAAATCTTTTCCTCCGAAGAAGAATCGAGTCTGCCGGCTGTCTTAGTCTTTGCTTTTTGATCCGATTCCTGTCTCTTTTCGGCATCCTCCTCTTTTTCCGTCTTTTTCCCGGATGCTTTCCCTGCCTTGTGTTCAGCCTTTACTTCCTTGTCTTTTCCTGACTGCTCCTGCCCTGCTTTCGAAAAGCGGGCAGAATCTCTTTTTTCCTGCTCTTCTTGAATCATTCTTTCCATCTTTCGAAGAGCCTTTCCCCTATGGGAAACCTTGTTCTTCTCTTCTCTGGAAAGCTCGGCAGTGGTCTTTCTGTATTCCGGAAGGTAGAAAATGGGGTCATAGCCGAAGCCCTCTTCTCCACCGGGTTCTTTCGCAATCTCTCCCGTGCATCTGGCTTCCGTTTGCAAGACTTTTCCATCCGCAAAAATCGCAACAATGGCGCAGGTAAAGTAGGCCATCCTGCTTTTACTGCTGCTCTCTTCCATCATAGCCAGGATACGACGATTCTTTTCGGGATAGGGAGTATCCACCCCCAGAAAGCGGGCCGAATAAATTCCGGGACCGAAGGAAAGGGCTTCAATGGACAGACCGGAATCATCCGCCATCACCAGGTCATCTTCCTCTAAAAGCCCCCGGGATTTTGCAAAGTTATATAAAGCTTTGGCCTTAATTTCCGCATTTTCCAGAAAGCTTGTACCGTTTTCCTCTACCTCCTGATCCATGCCTAAATCTTTGGCACAGAGAATGGTTCCGGGAAAATTACACAGAATCTCCTGAATTTCTCTTAACTTATGTTGATTATGGGTGGCAAATAAAATCCGCATTATTTTCTCCCTTTACCATTGTACTGGTAAAAATAGGTTTTCATCATACCGTTGTAAAGCTTTCTGTTTTTATCCGCCTTCCCAAGGTATTTCTCCGCCTGCTCGTAAGCGGTGATTAAGCAAAGTCGCCAATCATCCAGATCTTCATAAGCCTCTCTAAGCTCCGTATACAATAGAGGCAGGTTTCTCTTATCTTCGATTCGCTCTCCGTAGGGAGGATTGGTTAAAATCAAGCCTCCTCGCTTACTGTGGGACATCTTCCCCACTTCTCTTTCCTGAAAATGGATGAGCTTTCCAACCCCTGCCCGCTCCGCATTTTCACGGCAAACCGGAATCATGGCAGGATCGATATCATAGCCCTGAATATCCACCATTTTTCCATAGGAATTCTTCTTGCTTTCTAATAGGCTACGGTCAATTTCATCCCCTGCCTCCTCCAAAGCATAGTCCCATTCCTTTTTAGGAATCAGGTTTTCCCAGGCTTCCGCCGTAAAATGTCTATGCATTCCGGGAGCAATCTTTGCCGCAATCATAGCCGCCTCTATGGGAAAGGTTCCTGCACCGCACATAGGATCCACAAAGGGGGCATCCTCCCTCCACTTACTAAGGAGAATCAGAGAGGCCGCCAAGGTCTCCTTAATGGGCGCCTTTCCCATTTTTAAACGATAGCCTCTTTTATGCAGAGAGTCTCCACTGGTGTCCAAACAGAGTAAAACCTCATCCTTATACAGAGAAACACGGAAGGGGTACTTGGCTCCGTGCTCCTCAAAAAAACTCTGATGATAGTAGGATGCCATCCGGTCAACCATGGCTTTCTTCATTACGGACTGAATATCTCTGGGAGAAAAAAGCTTGGATTTCACGGAGCTTGCCTTGGTTACCCAGAAGGAGGCATCCCTTGGCAAATACTCTTCCAAAGGAAGGGCCTTGGTGCCCTGAAACAAATCCTCATAGGATTCCGCATGGAAGGATCCCAGCTTTAATAAAACTCTTTCCCCTGTTCTCAGGAAAATGTTGGCACGGACGATAGCCTCCGCATCGCCGATAAAATGCACCTTTCCGTCACTGACGGTATGTACATCATAACCCAAATCCTGAATTTCTTTTTTACAGACCGCTTCCAGTCCAAAGTGGCAGGGTACCACCAGTTCCATTCTTTGCATCTTCCCTCCTATCGAAAAAAGTATGCCAAAATCCAAAGTAATACTGCCACAGCCAGTACAGGAAATAAAATTGGTGCCAAAGTAGCAATAATTCCCGCAAAAATCGCGATAAGTCCTGCGATAATCAGGAAGAAAATCACAAGGGAGATCACACAGCCCAAGGGGCTGACAGGAATGATGCGGGGTCCTCCCGCATTTCCAAAGGCAGACTGTCTATCCTGTCGGATATTCTCTTCTTCATATTGAGTATAGCCTGTCTTTTCCCTAAAGGATTGAGACTGTCTGCTATCTTCTTCCGCTCCCTTGTATTGTAAATCCTC
>CALHIC010000291.1 GCA_938030845.1 uncultured Oribacterium sp.
TAAAAATAGCGGAAGAGGAACTCTACGCCTTTACTTCGGGAGAAAGCACAGGTTCAGTGAATAAATGGGGAATGGACTATTATGCTTTGGCAAAAATCTCCTCCGAGGGTAAGGTAAAAGAAAAGCTCTTTGAGTCGGAACAGTTGAAAACGGGAGGAAAAAAGTCCGGGGTAAATGGAACTTTCACGCATTCGGACTATCTAATTCTCACACCGCTTTTTAACAATGACGATTGGAAGGGAAAGCAGAAACTCTTTTCCCTTAGTAAAAGAGAGTATCTGGATATTACTATGCCAAGAGGCATGACAAAGCATAGCTTACACAATATTTGCGGAGAGCTTTGTCTCACCGCTCTGTATGATAGAGGACTGAAAGAAATCGGGCTTTGCCAGATAGAAGGGATAGAGTAGAGAGAATAAAATCCCAAAAAGGAAGAGTCTTTATGTAGGATTGGTCTGAAAATGGGGGATCTAAACTCGCCCTATATTTAGACCTGTCCTGCATAGAAAAGCCTATTGATTTTTATTCCACCTTCTCCTTCTTCCTATAGGCTTCCCATGCTTTTTTGTAAAAGATCCGCATGGATTCCCGACAATCATCCGGAGAAAGAATCACTGCCTCTTTTCCGAAGCGATGGAAATATTCTTCCAACTGTGTTTTTGGCCAGTCAAAATAAAGAGTATTTCCTTCTTTTTTTAATACATCCGGCCTGTTTTTAGTAATGAAATGAAACTTTTGCAGGCCCTTTTCCGTTAAGCGGACTTCGGCTTCAATTCCTTTGGATGTGGATTGAGGACTTCTTCCGGCAATTTCCCGGAGCTCCAGTTTTCGGCTTTCATTCGGAATGAATTTATCGGAAGAGCTATATAAGGCACGAATTCTTGAGATACGGAAGGATCTGGGTATGCCGGTTTCGTTGTCTAAGCAAAGAAGATAATTACACTGCTCCTCTTTGGATGCGGCAATACAATAAGGTTGAACCGTAAAAATAACTTTTGGAGCGGAAGTGGAAGTAAAACGGATAATACTATTTTTTCGAATGGCAGTGTTTAACTCCTCAAAGATATCCTGAAAGAGAATTCTCTCACGGTCTTTTCTGGAAATAGATAGGTAGGAGCTGAAAAAGTCATTAAGATACTGGGAGAGAGAAACCCGAGAGAGCATATTATTTTCAATAGAATGCATAATGTCCAAAGAGCGTCCGCTGACCGTCAAAGTGATGGCAGCGTTTCGCTCACTCTTGAATTCCGTATTTCGCATATAGCTGTTCATGATTTTATCCGCGATGGCATCGGCGTCTTCATGGGAAATAGAGGAAAATGCACTGAGGTCGGACAAAATAGTATCGAGGAGCCTTTCCTTTGTTTCACGATATTCATCAAAATATTGGAGCAAAAGCTCCTTTAAAAATCCATTCAGATTCACCGAGCCGTCCTTCTTACAAAAATCAAAGAGCTCCGCATCATTCAAAAGGCGTAATCGCATCTCTTCCGGGATATAAATCTTGTACTTCTCAGTCATAATTCCCACCTTCTTAAAAGAAAAATCTCCGAATTAAATCCCCCACAATGGACTTGTTAAATATCATAATAATAACGAAGATACAGTGTCTATACAATAAATTAGGGGTTGAAAAATATTTATATTCCTCCGCTTTTTATCTCCTGAAAAACGATATATCATAAAGGCACGAAAGATACATACAGCAAATTGCATACATACATTTTAGAGTAAAAGCGGATGGTTCATCCTGTGTCTTGTACGTCTTAGTGGATTTCCATTAAGTATAACTT
>CALHIC010000292.1 GCA_938030845.1 uncultured Oribacterium sp.
ATTCAGCCGGAGGGGGACCATTATCGTACAAGATTAACCCATACCTTGGAGGTGAGTCAGATTGCCAGAAGCATTGCCAAGGCGCTTCGTCTCAATGAAGACCTGACCGAGGCCATTGCCTTAGGCCATGATTTAGGCCATACTCCCTTTGGCCATGCGGGTGAGAGAGCTTTAAACAAGCTTTGCTCCGGAGGCTTTTCCCATGTGGACCAAAGTATTCGGATTGTGGAGATTTTAGAGAAAAACGGCAGAGGACTGAATCTTAGTAAAGAGGTTCGGGACGGCATACAAAATCATAGAAGCTCAGGAAAACCGAAGACTCTGGAGGGGCAGGCGGTTCGCTTTGCGGATAAGATTGCCTACCTTAACCATGATGTGGATGACGGGATTCGGGCAGGGCTTTTCCGGGAGGAAGAGCTTCCGGCGGAATATCGTAAGGTGCTGGGCTTTACCGCAAGGGAGCGATTGAATACTTTGATTCGCTCCGTCATCTTTACTTCCAGGGGAAAGGATAAGCTTTCCATGGAGCCCATAATGGAAGAAAATATGCAGGGCTTACGAAAGTGGATGTTTCAAAATGTTTACACCAGCAGTAAGGCCAAGGAAGAGGAGTGGAAGGTAGACGGCATGCTGAAGCTCTTATTTTTCTTTTATCAGGAGCACCCTCTGGAAATGGCGGAGGAGTATCGTTTTCTGCTGAAAAAGGGGGAAGAGGAAGGGAAGGAAGATCCCAAGCTCCTTTTGGACCGCATTGTTGCGGATTACATTTCCGGCATGACGGATGAGTATTGCAGCCACAAGTTCATGGAGTATTTTGTTCCGAAGGCCTGGGAGAAGGACTGATATGTACTATGGAGAAGATATAGTAGAGGAAATCCGGCAAAGAACGGATATCGTGGATTTAATAGGACAATATGTACATTTGAAAAAGAAGGGCTCCAGCTACTTTGGGCTCTGTCCTTTTCATGGGGAGAAAACTCCCTCTTTTTCTGTTTCTCCCGGGAAACAGATTTTTTATTGCTTTGGTTGCGGCAAGGCGGGGGACAGCATCCGCTTTATGATGGAGTACGAGAACTTAAGCTTTGTGGAGGCAATAGAGCAGCTGGCGGAGCGGGCAAATGTCACTCTTCCGGAAAAAAGTAGCGGAGGCAATAAGGGGGAAGAGGATCTTCGGTATAAGCTACTGGAAATCAATAAAAATGCCGCCCTTTTCTTTGTAAAACAGCTTCGCAGTCCCAAGGGAAAGCTGGGCTTACAGTATTTGGGAAAGAGAGCCTTAAGCGGGGAAAGCATTACCCACTTCGGTCTTGGCTATGCGGTACAGGAAAAGGATGCCCTGTATCAGTATTGTAAATCCCTGGGCTATGAGGATTCCTTGCTACAGGCTTCCGG
>CALHIC010000293.1 GCA_938030845.1 uncultured Oribacterium sp.
GATGGCATAGTAACGGCGGCCTTGCTCATCAATATTTTTGAAAAAAATACCCCCTTACATGATGGGGCGGTTGTGATTTCCGGGGACAGAGTGGTTTCCGCCACCTGTTATCTCCCCCTGTCCGATACCGGAATTTCCAAAGCTTACGGTACCAGACACAGGGCGGCATTGGGAATTTCGGAAAGTACGGATGCCATTACTTTGGTAGTATCCGAGGAGACGGGACGAATCTCCGTAGCCTTACAGGGAAAGCTTATGCATGTTAAAGAGGCAGGAGAATTAATACGTTATCTTCCAAAGCAAGAGCAGGAAGAGCAGAAGAAAACTTTATTTTCCCGTATTCTTCCCAGAAAAAAGGAGGAGAGATAAATGAAGTTTTTTAAAGAGAATCTTATATTAAAGCTGGTGAGTGTGGTTCTGGCTTTGCTGCTTTGGCTGATTGTTTTCAATGTGTCCAATCCGGAGCAAAAGGAAAGCAGAACCGTGGAATTACAGATTTTAAATCAGGACACCTTTTCCGCGGAGAATAAAACCTGGGAAGTGGATCGGAGTACGGTGACAGTAAGTTATACCGTGCGAAGCAATCTGGCTTCCTCTGTAAAGGCTTCCGATTTTAAGGCCTATATTGATTTAAGCGATTATTCCATTACAGGATCCGTACCGGTCTATGTGGAGCTGGTCAATCAGGAAAATGCTTCCAGCATTTCCGATATTATGGCCAGACCTTCCGTTGTTCATGTCAGCATAGAGGATTTACAAAAGAAAAAATTCGACTTGCAGGTGCATCAACAGGGAAATGTGGCTGAGGGCTATACCGTTTCGTCCATTACTGTAGATCCTACCACCATTTACGTAAATGGTCCTGAATCTTCCGTGGGACGGATTTCCTCCTTAGGCCTTGTGGTAAATGTGGACGGCATGAATCAAAATACCGATGGTACCGGAAAGATTGTTTTTTACGATGCTAACGGAAAGATTATTCAAAATCTGCCTAATGTCAGTCTGTCTCAGGAGCAGGTGGATTATACGGTGGTGATTCACAAGAAGAAGGATCTTATTCTATCCGCCACAACGGAAGGAAACGTACAAAACGGTTATACGGTGGAGGAACTTCAGATTTCTCCCAAAAGCATCAGTGTTTCCGGCAGTGAATCTGTTTTGGAAGGACTCAATCAACTGACTCTTCCTGCCCTGGATGTATCCAATGCCAAGGAGGATGTGAGTGTAAGCTTGCGGCTTAAGGATTATTTGCCCAGCGGTTTGTCTCTGGCAGAGCCCAACAGTACAGTCTATATTCATGCCACTATCAAAAAGCTTCCGGAAAGCACGAAGGAAGAGGTGGAGCAGAATACCAAGGCAAGTACTACGGAAGAGAGTACGGAGGGCACAACAGAAAGCAGTAAATCCTCGGAAAGCACGAAGACCACAGAGGAGGAAAACCCGGCGGAAACAAAGGGAAGCGGTAATGGAGATAGTAAAGGAAGCGGAGCAGATAGTGGAGAATCTACAGAAAACAAAGGCCCCAGTGCTGAACGGAAAACAAAATAATAGTAAAAAAAGTCTGTTTTTTGACCTTTGCTTATATACGATTTTGTATGGCATGGCATATCTTTTGAAGGAAAAGGGATATGCCGTGCTTTCCTTTTTCTGCTTTCTGTTGTTATCTCTTTATCTATTTCTTCGGGAAAGAGAAAGAGAGGGAAGCAGTGTGACTTTGCCCGGTCTTTTTGCCTTGGGATTACTTTTTGGAGAGGGTGTGGCTACTTTACAGCTTAGCA
>CALHIC010000294.1 GCA_938030845.1 uncultured Oribacterium sp.
AGATTTTTCAAACTAAATGATATATAATGCATCAAGTGAAGACTATGAAACAAGATGAATTTTAGAATTATAGTGTTCCGCTTCAATGTTTAAGTAAACATTCGCATAAATATCGAAATGGATATAGAAATGAATGTCGAAATGAATACCGAAATGAATATCGAAATGAATATCGAAATGAATATCCCTGCAAATATCTAAATGGATATCCGGGAAAAACATAAATTTTAAGAAGATGACTTTTTGCTCATCTTCTTTTTTTATGCTTTTTTGACATGACTGCTTCTTTCCATCTGGACTTTTTCGAGAGCATAGAGTGGAGAAAGCTTTGTATTTAGGGCTTTTCTTCACGATTTTATGCATTTTACTATTTAGAGATTTTTCTTCTTTGTTCTTTCGAAAAAACAGGGGAAGGAAGTGGGAAAATTCTAGTATCTTGTCTTGCCATTTCCCTGAAAACTCGGTATTATAATGGAGAAGTGGGAAAAAGTGGGAGAAAGTGGTAAGTATGTTTACGGGAGAGTATCATTTAAATTTAGATACTAAGGGTAGGATGATGATTCCTGCCAAGTTCCGTGAGGATGGTTATAGCGAATTTTTCCTAACCCGTTCATTAGATGGCTGTCTTTCCCTCTACGCGATTCCGGAATGGAAGAAGTTGGAGGAAAAGCTACAGGCTTTGCCCATGACCAGTGAAAAGGCGAGAAAGTTAAAGCGTTATATTCTGGGTAGTGCAGTGTCGGTGGAGTGTGATAAACAGGGACGTATCCTCATTCCACAGGTCTTACGGGACAAGGCGGAATTGGAAAAAGATGTGATGCTTCTGGGTGTGGGGGACTATGCGGAAATCTGGTCTTCCGAGAGCTATGAAGAGAAGAATGATTTTTCCGATACGGAAGAGTTGGCTAAAGACATGGAAGGCATGGGCATATAATGGAATTTTCTCATAAAAGTATTATGGTTGAAGAATGTATGGAGGGTCTGAACATCAAGAAGGATGGCATCTACGTGGATGGCACTCTGGGTGGTGGAGGACATTCCTTCCATATTTTAGAAAGACTTGGAGAAAAGGGGCAGCTGATCGGTATTGACCAGGATGAGGATGCGATACTGGCGGCAACAGAAAGATTAAAGCCCTTTGCCAAGCAGCTTCACATCATTAGGGACAATTATGAGCATTTTCCGGAAATCCTATCTTCCCTTTCTATAGAAAAGGTGGACGGGATTCTTTTAGACTTAGGCGTTTCCAGCCATCAGTTTGATGAAGAAGAAAGAGGCTTTTCCTATCGCTTTGATGCCCCCCTGGATATGCGGATGGATCAAAGACAGGACTTTAGTGCAAAGGATTTGGTGAACAGCTACAGTGAATCCTCCTTGTTTCACATCATAAGGGACTATGGGGAAGACAAGTTTGCAAAAAATATTGCAAAGCACATTGTTTTGGCAAGACAGGAAAAACCTATTGAAACCACCAAGGAATTGGCGGAAATCATTTCCCATGCCATTCCTATGAAGTTTCGTCTGCAGGGAGGTCATCCTGCAAAAAGAACTTTTCAAGCCATCCGTATTGCCTTGAATCGGGAACTGGAGGTTTTGGAAAATTCTTTGAAAAGCATGATTGAAGCCTTGAATCCCGGGGGAAGGATCTGTATTATCAGCTTCCATTCTCTGGAGGACAGGATTGTAAAGCGAAGCTTCAAGGAAGCGGAGAATCCTTGCATTTGCCCGCCGGACTTTCCGGTGTGTACCTGCGGGAGAAAAAGTTTGGGCAAGGTCATCAGTAGAAAAGCCATTTGTCCAAGTGAAGAGGAAATGGAAGAAAATCCCAGAGCGAAAAGTGCGAAGCTGAGGATTTTTGAAAGAGCATAAAGGAGTCAGAAATTGTCCGGCTGTACAAGATATTGGAAAAGTTGCGCAGAGGGCATGAAGATATTTTCGGGGGAATAAAGGGGAGTATATGAAGAAAAGGGGAGAGAGGAGACAGCTGCAATATGTGCAAGGAAGCTTGGCCGTGAAAGAGCAGTATCTCCCAAAGAAGCGAGTAGAAAAGAAAAAAATAGAGAAAAAGCAGGAGCAGAGAAAGAAAAGAGCTGCTTCCGGCATGGAAAGGCGGGTCTTACAGGAAAGAGCAAAGATTCTTCGGGAAAGAGAGAAGAATCACATTTTGCAGCAGGAAAGACTGAAGGAAAAAACCTCTGCCAATCTGTTTTTGGTATTTTGCGTTACCGCAATGATGTTTGTGATGGGCGGTTTATGCTTTCATTACATTCAGTTGCAGACGGAGGTGAATACCAGAATTCGAAAAATCGAGGTAGAGAAAACCCGCTTGGATAAGCTGCGGCAGAAAAATGATGCTTTGCAGAATGCTATCAATACCAGCGTGAATCCGGAAGAGGTCTATGAAATTGCCACCAAGGAACTGGGGATGGTATATCCGGGGGAAAATCAGGTAATAGAGTATAAAAAGTCGGAAAGTGAGTACGTAAGGCAGTATGAAAACATCCCCAAATCCTGAAGCTGAACAGAGAAGAAGACGGCAGACGAAAATTCTGCCGTTTTATATGCAAGAAAAACTGATTATCGGTTTTTGCTTTTTTCTGATTCTCTTTCTTTTATTGACCTTTGCCCTGTTTCAGATTGTGCGAAACAACAACGAGGCTTTTAACAGAAAAGTATTAAGACAAAGGCAAACCCAATATGGTTCCAAGGTACTTCCTGCCAAAAGGGGAGACATCATGGATAGAAACGGGACGATTCTGGCCACCAGTCAGAAGGTTTACAATCTGATTGTGGATGCCAGAACCATGACTTCTTATCAGGACAAGCGTTATGAGGAAGCCAGCTTAAAGGCGGTGGAGGAGTTTTTCAAAGAGGATGCGGGAGAGCTTAGGGCTTATATTGCCAAGCAGGATGCTTTGCCGGACGGAAAAAAGAGTGCCTACTATAAGTATAAAAAAAGGCTGTCCTATGAAGAGCGGACGGCATTTTTGGACTATATAGACGAGCAAAATAAGCAGTATAAAAAAGATGGAAAGAAAGACCGGATTAAGGGTCTGGATTTTGAAGAAGAGTATAGAAGATATTATCCTTATAAAAATTTGGCTTGTAATATCATCGGCTTTACCACGGATGACGGGGAAAGCGGACAGGCCGGGGTAGAGCAGTTTTATAATAAAAGCCTTATCGGTACAAACGGAAGAACCTATGGATATCTGGATTCCGATACGAAGCTCCAATCCGTGATTCGGGAAGCCACCGACGGAAACAGTCTGGTTACCACCATCAACTACAACATTCAGAGGACGGTGGAAAAATATTTGCAGGAATGGCAAACCCAGGATGTAGGCTCCAAGGTGGCTTCCGCCATTGTTATGGATCCGAAAACCGGAGAAATCCTGGCTATGGCCAGCACTAAGCAGTACGACTTAAATGAGCCGAGAAAGCTGGATGAAACGGAATATCCGGAGAGTCTTCTTTTGGAGCTTGGAAAAAAAGAAGCCCAAATCGTATATAAAAGAGAGCATGAAAACAAAAGTATATCTACAGATGAGGTGGGGCAGTACTTTACCCAGGAGGAGCTTCTTTCCTATGGAAGGCAGGCGGCCTGGAATGAGGTCTGGCGAAACCCCGTGATTTCCGACACCTATGAGCCCGGTTCTACGGTGAAGCCCTTTACGATAGCAGGAGCTTTGGAGGAATCCGTTATTAAGCCGAAAACCACCTTTACCTGTGACGGAAAGGTGACATTAAGTGACGGTGTTCACACCTGGAACATTCGTTGTCATAAGCGAGACGGACATGGAACACTGGATGCGGAACAGGCTTTGATGCAATCCTGTAACGTTTATATGATGAATACTGCCTTTGCAGAGGGGGCGGAAACTTTCGTAAAGTACCAGCATGTATTCGGCTTTGGAGATAAAACCACCGTTGATCTTCCGGGAGAGGCGGATACTGCCTCTTTGGTTTATACGGCGGATACCTTGGGAAAGACCACACTGGCCACCAATTCCTTCGGACAAAACTTTAACGTTACCATGATTCAGATGGCTTCCGCGTTTTGCAGTGTCATCAATGGAGGATCTTATTACAGACCTCATGTGGTAAAGCAGATTTTAAATGCCAACGGTACGGTGATTAAGGATGTGCAACCGGAGCTGATGCGGGTTACCGTTTCCGAAGATACCAGTGCATTTTTGCGAGAGGCTTTGTTCCAGACTGTAGAGGGAGGAACCGGAAAGCCGGCACAGATTCAAGGCTATCATGTGGGGGGAAAGACCGGAACAGCTCAGAAGTTGCCAAGATCTGCGAAAAACTATCTGGTTTCCTTCTGTGGCTTTGCTCCCGTGGAGGATCCGCAGCTTTTGGTCTATGTGGTGGTGGATACACCCAATTTGGAAGGAGAGGCTCAGGCCAGCGCTTCCTTTGCCACCAAGATTGAGCAAAAGATTATGAACGATGCTTTACAGTTCTTAAATATTCAGCCTCAGGGAGAAACGGACCCTAATGCCTCTTTGAACAAGGACTTGCAGTCGGAAGAGGGGATTTTGGGAGAGAATCAGAGCAAGGAAGAGGATGAAAATGCAGAAAACGGCAAAAAAGAAGGAGCTTCCGAAAAGTTGGAAAACAATTCTTCTGCTAAGAAAGACAGTAGCGCTTCCGATGCACAAGAGGGTAAAGTAGTCAAGCGAAGTGTAGATACAGACGAGAAGGCGGAAGACGAGGGAGAGGTTCCGGACGAGCTGCCAAGTACATCGGAAAGTACGGAAAGTACATCTGTAAGATAAAGAAATGAGGGGGAAGGAAAATGTTTATGGAGGGAATAAGCTTAGGGATTTCCTTTTTGGTGATGCTTTTGATTTCGCCAAAGGGAATCAAGCTTCTGCACCAATTGAAGTTTGGACAGGAGGTTCGAGAGGACGGCCCCAATAGCCATTTGAAAAAGCAGGGCACTCCGACGATGGGAGGCATCTTGTTTCTGATTGCCATCAGTGTAGCCTGTCTTCCATTTGCAGGAACCTACCCCCATATTTTACCGGCCTACCTTTTGGGGATGGGCTTTGGGGTAGTAGGCTTTATTGATGACTACCTGAAGGTGGTAAAGCATCAGTCCGAGGGCTTTAATCCAAAGCAGAAGATGCTGTGTCAGACGATTATTTCCATCCTGTATATCTCCTATATTTTCTATTCCAAGGAATATAGCGGAGCCTTTCGCATTCCTTTCTTCGGAAAGGAAGCTTACAGTGTGGGACTGGTTCTGTTCTTCCCGATATCCCTTTTTATTATTACGGCAACGGATACCGGGGCCAATTTTACGGACGGCATTGACGGGCTTTGCTCTTCTGTGACCGGGGTGATTGTATTTTTCTTACTTTTGAAAAATCATCTGGGCACAGGGGATATGGCACCCCTTATGGGGGCGGTTTTGGGCGGACTTCTGGGCTTTTTATGCTTCAATGCCTATCCTGCCAAGGTATTTATGGGAGATACCGGCTCCTTGGCTTTGGGAGGCTTCGTGGTGGCTATGGCCATTCAGCAGGAAATCGCCTTATTTATTCCGATTTTTGCCTTCATTTATTTCGTGGAAGTGCTTTCCGTGATTATTCAGGTCAGCTACTTCAAATGGAGCCATGGAAAGAGAATTTTCAAAATGGCGCCCATACATCATCATTTTGAACTCTTGGGCTGGTCCGAGACCAAGGTGGTGACAATTTTTACCATTGTTACGATTTTGCTCTGTTTTTTCTGCTTTATGATTTTATAAAAAAAAGAAAGAGTAAAAAAGAAAGAGCGGAAAAAGCGCAAGAAAAATTTAGGGAAATAAATTTGCAGGCCTAAAGGGGAGAAGATAGGGCTTTGCAGAACTTACAAGCACAGGGAAAGGGATTTCAAAGAGGTTAAAGGGACGAAGATGGACAAGCAGAAAATTTTGGTTTTGGGAACAGGACGGAGCGGTGTTGCGGCGGCAAAGCAGATTCTTGCTATGGGGGGCGAAGTGATTTTCTTCGATAAAAACCCCAAGGTTGAGGATAGAGCCTTGCTGAGCCAGTTTAAAAAGAAGGACAAGGTAAGCCTGATTAAGGGCAAGCTCTTGGCCTCTGATTTGTTGCATATTAACGCCTCTGTCATCAGTCCCGGAATCCCCTTAGATGAGCCTTATGTGAAAATGCTTTCCACCGCCCAAATCCCTATTATCGGAGAAATTGAACTGGCCTACCAATCCAGCAAGGGAAAGCTTTGTGCGGTAACGGGAACCAACGGAAAGACCACCACAGTAAGTCTTATCGGGGAGATTTTGAAAAGCGAATACAGTGATACCCATGTGGTGGGAAATATCGGAAATCCCTTTACGGCAGAGGCTTTAGAAACAGAAGAGCAGTCTGCCACCGTTTGCGAGGTCAGCTCCTTTCAGCTGGAAACCATCGTGGATTTTCGGCCGAATGTTTCCGCCATCACCAACATTACCCCGGATCATCTGGACCGACACAAGACCATGAAAAACTATATCGCGGTGAAGGAATCCATTGCGGAAAATCAGGAAGAGGAAGACAGCATCGTTTTAAACTATATGGATCCGGAGCTTCGAAAGTTCGGAAAGAAAAGAAGCCTAAAGCCGAAAGTGCTATGGTTTTCATCCGAGGAAGAGCCGAAGGATACCAAGGAAAAGGAGTCTCTATTCCTGAGAGGAGATACCTTCTATTATAAGAAGGCGGATAAGGAGGAGAAGCTTTTCACCACCAAGGATGTGCATTTGCTGGGAAAGCATAATTATGAAAATATCCTCTGCGCCGTGGGAGTCGGTCTGAAAATGGGCGTACCTATGGACAAGATTATCAAGGTTTGCAAAAAGTTTAAGCCTGTAGAGCACAGAATTGAATTTGTTCGGGAACGTTCCGGTGTAAAATATTACAACGATTCCAAGGGTACCAATGTGGATGCGGCAATCCAAGCCCTTAGAGCAATGCCGGGCCCGGTGGTTTTAATCGGGGGCGGATATGATAAGCATGTGGATTTTGACCCCTGGGTGAAGGAATTTAAGGGAAGAGTAAAGTACCTGGTTTTGATTGGAGAAACCAGAAATCAGATTGCGGAAACCGCGAAGAAAAACGGCTTCCAGAATGTGATGTTTGCCGAGGATATGGATGAGGCGGTGAAGGATTGCGCGGCCTATGCGGATCCCGGGGATTACGTACTTTTGAGTCCGGCCTGTGCCTCCTGGGGCATGTTTAAGGACTATGAGGAAAGAGGCAGAATCTTTAAGGACTGCGTGAAGAACCTGTAAGGGCTACGTGAAGAAGCTGTAAGGACTGCGCAAAGAACCTATAAGAGCTGCGTGAAGAACCTATAAGAACTGCATGAAGAATCTGTAAGAGGAGGAAATCAGTGGCTGGAAAAAGAAGGCTAAAACGATTTTATGATATTTCCCTGGTGGTAATGGTCTTTTCCATTACCCTTTTTGGGCTGCTGATGCTGTATTCCGCCTCCTCCTATACGGCGGAAAGAGATAATTTGGGAGAGATGTTTTACCTGAAACGACAGGCCTTTTTTGCCGGATTTGGCTTTCTGGTCATGCTTTTTACCTCCCGATTTATTGACTACCATATCTTTGCCAAATTAAATCTGGTGATTTATGCCATTGCCGCTGTGGCGGTAATCGTCACCAGCCTTATCGGTGTGGCATCCCACGGATCCAACCGCTGGATTGTCATTTTCGGTGTACGTTTCCAGCCTTCAGAGCTGATGAAACCTGCCATTATTATTCTCTTTGCCACTCTTTTAACTCATAAGGGAAGGAAGCTTGACGGTTTCGTTCCCATGCTAAAAGCGGCGGCCTGGGCACTGGTTCCGGCAGCAATCATTGCTTATACCAACCTGTCCACCGCTATGATTGTAGCGGGAATTGCGGCATTTATGCTCTTTGTGGCGGTAAAAAGCTATAAGTATCATTTGATGCTCTTGGGAGGAGGAATAGCGGCGTATCTTGGCGCCTATCCTCTTTCTTTGCTGTTGCAAAAAATGAAGGTGCTACACGGCTATCAGATTACCAGAATTTTAGCCTGGAAGGATCCTTCTTCCTATGAAGATGAAACCTTTCAAACATTGCAGGGGCTTTATGCCATCGGTTCCGGAGGCATTTTCGGAAGGGGACTGGGAGAGAGTATTCAGAAGTTTATTATGCCCGAGTCCCAGAATGATATGATTTTTACCATCATTTGCGAAGAGCTGGGCTTTGTGGGAGGCCTTGGCGTGATGCTGGTTTATGCACTTATTCTTTTTCGTCTCTATGAGATTGCAAAAAATGCCAGAGACCTTTTCGG
>CALHIC010000295.1 GCA_938030845.1 uncultured Oribacterium sp.
CGTAAAAGAAAAATGCTCCTCCAAGTACTGATTGATCTCTTCTTTTCTTTTTCTTACTTCTTCCGCAGAAACAAGGTCAATCATCGTTAAGCAAATAATAAAATTCTTGATTCCAAGAAGAGACAGAATGCTGAGATGCTCTCTGGTTTGAGGCATAATACCTTCCTTCGCGGAGATAACCATCATAACCAAATCCATTCCCACAGCTCCGGCAACCATGGTTTTTACAAATTTTTCATGTCCGGGAGTATCTATGATTCCAATTTTCTGTCCATCGGGAAGAGCTAATGAGGTAAAGCCCAGCTCTATGGTCATTCCTCTCTTTTTTTCTTCTTCCAGTCGATCCGCGTCATATCCGGTTAAAGCCTTAATCAAGGCAGTTTTACCATGATCAATATGCCCTGCGGTTCCGATAATCAGATGCTTCGATTCTTTCTTATCCTCAGGCTTTTCTACACTGTAGAATTGGTGAAAATCAAGATTCTGCGTACTCTCCATAAGTTTTATTCACTCCATTGTATTTCCAAAAGCATTATTCTACATCTAAGTATATTAGTATTTTTACTTTTTATCCTTTATACTTCTATATTTATCTTTGTTCTTAATCATCTCAATTTATCTCTTTCGCATATTACATTACTTATACTTTTTATCATACAAGATAATCTTGGGAAAATCGAGGGATTGCCTTAAAAAGGACAAAAAAAGAAAGAATCCCCATATCTTCTTAGGAATTCTTTCCAAGGTACTTATCTTTTCACTGCTCTCATTTTCAGCTTCAAAAGAGCCTTTGCCTTCTTTGCATCCTGGGCAACGATATTATTTTCCCCGACAACGTTGGTTTCAATGCCTTCTTCACTCTTGTTAAAGTCCACAATAGTGTTCATATATTGATTCGTAACCACAAAGGCTCCCTGAGTTCCCACAAAGGAAACTCCTACAACCGCAATATCTCTTTTACCGATTTCTTCAATGGCTTGAGCAAAATCCACGTTGCTGTTTCCCCAGCTGTCCTCACTGACAATTGCCCCTTTTACACGAAGGGCTTCCGCCCAGGCACCTACACGACTACCGGTAAAAAGTTTATTAACGTTATCCTGTGGAATTCCGGCAATCATAATACCTACAAAATCCAAGTCAGTATCATCGCAAAGCTCTTCTACCAGAGGGTCACGAAAATGATGCAGGGTGGTTTCTTTGGTTGATGGTCCAATTCCCATAAGCTCCTCCTCTTCTTAATATAATGCTCGAATAGCGCCATCACGATACTCATTGGGAGAAATAATCATCGGCGCTCCGGTAATATCAATAATTGAATGAGATCCTATAAATCCGGAAGGTTCATCCGGAAGGAACCTGGTATCATACATTGCTCCCTGACCGGAAACCATCTTCACCAAAACCACTTTATCCTTACCCGGACGTTCTACATCCTTAAAATCATGACGCTCCGTACAGAAGGAACCATTGGTTTTCTTCAATACTTCGCGAATTTCCTGACAGAAATGATCACATAGTCTATGGCAGGCATCAGGCCCAGGTCTGGAATATCCGGCCTTCGCCTGTAATACCACATCAATTAGAATGATGATATCCTCAGGTCCCGGAGTCCCGGCACGGCCAAATACCACCTGCTCATCTAAAAATCCGTCGGAATTACCAAAAGCGGAGACATAATTTCCTTCCGTATCCGTAGCAGTAAGGATTACATACACTCCGGTTAAAGTATGGCTAATTCCCTCTCCTATTTTTCCTAATACTTTGGTAGAAATAGGCATTATATCCATAATAGAATTAATGGGAATGTGTCTTTCATTTTTATGAATGATTTTTAGACTGCAATCTTCAATCAGCTCTTCCTGCTTAGCGAAGTCCTTTAAACGATTGGGATTGATCACCAAGCTATATTCTTTATTTTCCTCTTTTTTCAAGGAGACTTTCTCTCCCTCTGAAACAGCACGAACATGAAAAGCTTTAATCGCTAACTGTCTCAATACTCTTTCTTCACTCATTCTATCCTCCAAGGAAATTTTAGAAAAAAATGGAAGCATGAAGATCATGCTTCCATTTCTTGGCATTATACCTTCGCAACGTATTCATATGGCAAAGGAACAATCTTACCTGCAGACTCGATTTCCTCAAGCTGCTCTAAGGTATCCTTTACGATATTGTATTGCATTTCTCTGTTGTTTGGCTCTCCGGCATTTGCACCCATCGGAACGAGAGGAGCAACTGCTCTGGGGGAACCGGTCTGTCTTACGACAGGAGGTAACGCAGCAATGATAATTGTAGGAATTCCTGCGGCCTCAATAGCTCTCTGCACAAGCACGGCAGAACGATGGCAAGTTCCTCAGCCAGCGGTGAGGATTACGGCGTCTACGCCCTCCTCTTTCAGCTGTCTGGCAATTTCAGGACCTGTCTCGTTTTTGAACTTTTCCTGGTTTCCACCACCGCCCATGAATCCGAAGTGTACAGGAGCTACCCCCTTAATTACACCATCTTTAGCCAACTCATGAAGACGATCAATTGGGAACATACAGTTGATATCTTTGTTAACGTCACCATTATCGTAACCACCATGTGATACCATTAGTTCGCTAGAAGGCATTGTATCCTTGATAACTCTAAAGGTAAAATCACCAGCCAGGTTAAAACGCTTGTCATCTTTATGGTGCACACCTGCAGCCGTTGCAATGGCAATAACCATATCCTTTAACGGCTTTGTGACAGGAGCCCATACAGGTGGAGGAGTAACAGGTACGAAGATTTCAGACTGCATCCCTTTTACTACAGTATTACCCATGTCTTTCTCCTTTCATAAATTTTTTTATGTAATTATTCTACGGCTCTTGGCGCTTTTGAATATTACTAATGTATTTTTCATTTACATCCGGACTTAATTGCTCAATAAAGCTCATATTGAAACCAACCTCCTGACCGACTTTAATTTCATAATCGGAAATGAGCATCCGCATGGGAATTTTTAAAAAGCCCAAACGACCTTTTAAGTCAATCCCCACAGCACCATCATGAACCTCCACGATAATGCCTTCCATGTAAATAATCTTATCTGTGTATTTAGCCATAATTATGCGTTCATGTACTTCTCTTTGAACTTATCACTCATTGGAAGAGAAGTTTCATTCTCAACAAGCTCAATGGGCTTTCCGGTAACATTGGAAACCAACTCAATGTTCTGGGTCTTTACGTTTGGATTCCACTTACGCTCAGCCTTCTTCACCTCTTCGCCTGCCATCTCAGCCTTCAACATGCTTAATGCACGGATAGCGTCCTCAGTACAAAGGGTGTTGTTAGCAAGAATCTCGTTCTCAATTCCGCCTTCAGATTTGTTGTTATCTACCATGCTGGTCATGTACTTGTTACCTACAACCAGAGCACCCTGGTTAGCACAGAAGGACATACCTACAACCTTGATTCCTCTCTTACCGATCTGCTCGATGTGAGAAGCAAAGTCAATGTGGTTGTTTCCGAATCCCTCAGTGGTTACAAATGCACCATCCGGTCCGATAGCCTCTAAGGTCATACCTACACGACGGGAAACATAGAACTTCTCAGAGTTAATCTGTGGAGATCCAACCAATACAACACCGGCTAAATCCACTTCATGATCATGAAGAACCTCTAATACCAATGGCTCTCTCCAGTAGTGACGAGACATCTCCTTGGATGCAGGTCCGATACAGGTTAATGCATGGATACAACCATCCAAAATCTCCAACGGAGAAACTACTACAGGAACGTTTCCGATATCAACGTTAGGCTTTCCACCGAGAATTCCCACCGGCTCTACAGGAAGGAGTAAGTTGTCATGCATTGCTCCCTGTCCCATGATTTCTTTAACGATTACAACCTTCTTCTTTCCGGGTCTTCTTACCTGGTTAAAGGTCTCAGTATCAACAACCAAGCTTTCATCAGCCTTCTTTAATACCTTACGAATTTCATCGGTGATTAAGTCAGTTGCTGTGTGAGCAGCCAATGGTCCCGGACGCTCCATGTTAGTCTTCTCTTTGATGGTAACGTTGGTCTTAATGAAGATATCTCCCTTGTCAGGACAACCGGGACGTCCCCACATAATATTCTCATCAAGGTATCCTTCGGAGGATCCGAACTCACCAATCTGAACACCATTCTCATCAGTTCCGGAAACCACCATAACAACGCCGTCTAATACACGGGTTGTTCCGGTTCCAACTTCATCATCACCCTCTTTGGTTGCGATAGGCTGAACATCCATGATGGTGTTGGAGTAGGTATGATACTGATCCGGAGTAATGATATCAATCTTCAGATCCACTACAAGCTTCTGAGAATCAACACATTCCTTCTCAATGCCTTCACGAATGGTAAGAACGGTACCCTCTAACTTGGTTTCAGGACCTCTCTTAACTTCAGTAATCTTGAAGTGCTTTCTGGTAAGACTGCGAACTACCACTTCCTCATCTGTAGCAACCGCTCCGGGAGCTGCAACACCTGCAACACCTGCATTACCTGCTACAGCCTGTGCTGCATTAGATACTACAGGAACACCGGATGCACCGCCTAAAGCACCTACAGGAATCTGAATATCGATTCCCTTACCTTCACCGATGTGAATCTTCAGGCTTCCTCCAAAACCGGTCGCTGCAACTGCTCCTACGGGAGCTGCCACTGCTGCAACTGCCGGAGCTGCGGCAGCTTCTTCAACCTTTGATGCCTCTGCAGGCTTATCGGCAAGCTCTACTAAATCTTTTGTAAGAGGTGTGAGAGAATCACAGGTCTTTAAAAGCTTAGCCCCTAAAACATCGCCAATGGTTAAACAACCATCCAACTTCAACAATCCCTGATCTACCAAATCATCAAAGATTTCAGGATCCTCCAAGTTGTGGCTGGAGAGAACTACTCCCTCCTCAGCCCTACAGCATAACACCGCCGGACTGCTCTTGTGCTCTTCTGCATACTCTGCTGAAATAGACATATTTTGCTTCCTTTCTTATGAAAATTCTATATGAATATCTTGGCCTTCCTCCACATGGATATGGAATAATCCATCATCCAGCATGGTAGAAAAGCTGAATTCCTGCTCCACTGCCTGCTCTGTCTTTTCCTCTTCCTTGGGGAAAGGAAGCTGGCGACCCTTATCATCTACCGGTAGCTGCTCTACAACCTTGGACTTGGTTAAGTAACGCATAGGCTCCATACCCACGGTTTCAAAGATATGATCAGTCTGATGATGAACATTCAGATTCATCTTCGGTGCAGATCCCATAACCGTGTTGGTACAGTCACTACAGTTTCCGATAATGACATCGGTACATCCTGCATTCTTGAAGTGTAAAATCTTCTGAGCCTGTCCGGGGCAGTTTCCGGGGTTCTGGCACTTCAGTGTTCCTCGAACATCTTCAGCCTGCTTACAAGCCTGTACATCCGTAACCACGGCATTGTACTTCTTGCACAAATCTTCCATTCTTTCCAGGTTTCCACCACAGGCACAAAGAAGAATACCCATCTTTGCTCCCTTTAAATCCTTAAAGGGTTCTGTAACCAGGATTCCGCCGCTAGTCTTGGTAATCGGTGTAGAAAGCTCTACAGCATGTCCGGTGAAAGGACCTCCTAAAGCAATAGTGAGTTACCACCACCAGAGAATGGTCCGCCAAGAACAATCTCACCGTACTCTCCCTCAATACCGCCGGCCATCTCGATAAGCTCTCCTACCGTAGTACCGATAGGAACATCCATAAAGACCTGAGTCTTGGTTCCCTTCTTTAGCTTTCCGCCAACGGAAATATTCTTTAAGAAGCAAGGCTTCTTATCCTCAATTGCCTCTGCTATGCGAAGACAGGTCTCTACGTTAATAACAACGGAGTCAGTTTCTGAAGGAAGGGAAGTGGGAGGAAGTAATTTACCTAGAACTTCACGTACAACGGCTCTTTCCTCTCCCATCGGGTAAATATCCGGCAGCAAATGGATAGAGATATTGGGGAACTTGTCCTGTAAAGAAAGAAGAACTTTAATCTCTTCTTCATGCTTTTTCTTAATGGCAATCACGCCCTTAGCTGCATTGGTTACCTTCATACAGTAATCAATACCCCGCATGGTTTTTTCAGGCTGTTCCATAATCTGCTTCATGTTATGCTCCAGCAAAGGTTCACACTCCGCTGCATTCACCAGAATATATCCACCCTTCAAGTCGATATTCAACTTCACAGCTGTGGGGAATCCTGCGCCGCCCATTCCTACAATTCCTGCGGCTTTAATCAAATCAAGAGTATTCTCGCCCTCAATCTTTACGTAATCATCGCTCTGCTTTTCGGAAGCCTCGACGATGACCGCCTCATCGGTAATTTCTTTTACCACACCATCCACACTGGAATGCACATTGGCGCCAAGTTTCTCCGGTGCGGCAAGCAAGCTTCCTCTTTTAACGGAATCCCCTACCTTTACGACCGGTGTAGCAGGTGCACCGATGTGCTGTCTGAGTAAAATTGTTTTAACCACTTTTCCCATCTCCTTCTTCAACTTACTGATTTATGGAATATTTTCATTATCGCCTGACACGATAAAGTGTTACTCATCCTTCCTCTACAAAAGATTGTTAATTCTTTAGTAATACTACGGCGAAAATTCGGATTTTAC
>CALHIC010000296.1 GCA_938030845.1 uncultured Oribacterium sp.
GGTCTGTGTATTATTCGATCTTTGATTTTCAAGGTTCAGTTTTGCAAAAAGTTTTCCGGTTCATATCGGCTAAAGCCTTGATTTTCCTTGCTTTCTTTCTGCTTTTTGCTGTCTTGTTTTTTGCGACAGCTTGTGTATCTTAACATCCGATAATGGGACTGTCAAGCCATTTTTTGCCTTTTTTTTAGAATTTTTTTCCATTTTCAGGAAACAACTATATCTTGGTTTAAAGGCTTCTATATCTTGTTTTTCTTCCTCTTAATTTATAAAAAAGATTCTTGTAAACAGATTGCTTTCCTTCAGAATGTAGGGAATACTGCCCGGTCGGGAAAAGCCTTCCAAAATCGTATCCTTTAGGGGGAAGTTGGGTAGAATACTGAGAAGTATCAAGGCGAACCAAAGCCAAAACACCCATTCCGCCGCTGATAACGCCGCTCCGGAGAGCCGGTTTACCAGGTTCAGTCCCGGCAGCTTAAAGAGATACTCCAGAATTTGGAATGCTATCTTCAATAGAATTCGTAGAAGCAAATAAAGAATCACAAAGAAAATTACGCTGTATACCAGCTGAAAGATTTTCTCCGAAAGATTGGCCTTCCATTGTTCCAGACCGATAAACTGATAAAACAAATCAATATTTTCCATGGACTTGTCCGGTGTAGGATTGCTGCCTATCACATCGGAAAGCTGCGCTCCCTCCCTCTGAATCGGAAAGAAAAAGCCTGCAATGTTTTGCACCAGCTTCTGCAAATCCTGATTTTTAGCCAGCTCCTGCTGTGCTATGGGCATAAGCAGCTTTGCCATAGCAATGGAGAGAAGCAGGGAGGTCATCGCAAATATTTTTTTCAATAATCCCTTCTTATAGCCATGCCATACCATGGCACTAAGGGAAAGGAGTAGGACTAAGCCTACTCCCATTTCACTCATTCCCATATTTTACCCCATAAAATGTTCTTCTCGTAAAATCAACTTATCGTCCTTATTGTACTTTGGACGAAGGAAAGAACTTAACTTCTTGCCAAGGCTGGGTTTCTCCGCCTGGTCTGCGGCTTCCTCAACCAAGTCCTCCGCACTTTTCTTATTCAGAAGAATTCCGTCCTCTTCCATAAGCTGAATTCTCTCATAGAGGGCGGTGATTCCCTTTTCCGTGATGGCACAGTCAATGCTGTCGGCATAAGAAATCGCATATTCCGCAAATTCGTCTATGCTCATTCCCACATTTTTCTTTTCTTTTTGGCCAAGAGGGGAATGCTTCTCCAGCGCATCGGAAATAGCGGACAAGTCTTCTTCCTGTTCCCTAATTGGAGCTTCTCTTCTCTCTTCTCTTACAGAAGGAGTATCCTCAACCGCTTCCTCTTCTATCTCCTCGTCGTAGTCTTCATTTTCATCATCATAATACTCATCCTCGGGCTCTGCATCTTCGAAGTCCCGAGAATCGGCTTCCTCACGGATTGCTGATGGAGCTTCCTGCTTTTCCTTAGCCTCTTCTTCCTTCCGGGCTTCTTCCTCCAAAACCTCGGTATAGGGACGTGCAGGTCTGTCGAAAATGGAAGGCTTATGGGGAACATACTCTTCTTCGACAGTTTCTTCCGCCTCTTCCTTCTCCGGCTCCTCTACGGAAGCCTCAAGATCTACGTCCTCCAGATCGCTATCCTCTTCTTCCTCCGGCTCTTCCTTGTTGGAAACGATGTCGAAGTAGTCGATAAATCTGGGTCTATCCTCAGCCATACGATCAAAATGATCGTACACATCCACCAATATAATAGAAGAAGCGTCCTTTGGATTTTGAATGTATCTTTCGATTTCATCCACAACGGAGTACTTCAGTTTTCCGGCTTCTTCAATAATTAAATCTCTTTCCTTCAGCTTCTCCGCAAATGGAGCAAAGCCCTTTTCATTGAGCTTATCCGCATTGGTTTTCGCTACCTTAAACTCAAGATGGTATTCCTGGTGGAAATACTTGATTTCCTCTACCGCAATCTTGAAGCCTTCTTCCAGCGTATCCGCTTCAATAATCATATGGTAGGTGGGGAATGATCCTTCCTTCTTATCCGCAGTTGCAGGAGCTTCCTCCTCTGCAACTTCCTTTCCTTCAGCCTTCTCCTCGGAACTTTCCTCGGAAACCGCTTCGGAAGCTTCTTTAGATTCTTCCTTGGAAGCTTGGTCGGAAGCCTCTACAGTCTCCTTCTTGGAAAATGCTTCTGTCTCTGACGCCTTTTCCTGCTCCGGCTTTTCTTCATCAGCCTGACTTAGCGCATTGCTCTCCGCCTGCTTCTCTTTTTCTCTTTGAATCTCTTCTCTGCTTACTTCCTTCGGTGCTAATACTCGGGAAGCTTCTTCCGGAAGCTCTCTAACGGGAGGCTTTTCTTCATATACAGCCTGTCCGGAATTCTTCTCTTCGAAAGCAGGTTCTTCCTCCGGAAGAGCAAAGCTCTCTTTCCGAGGTGCTCTTCTTGTATCCTCTTCAAAGGGACGATACTGAAGCTTTAAATCCTGGGCCTTATCCACATATTTTCCCATACCGAAAAGAAGAATCATCTTATCACAAAGGGCGATGCAATCCTCTTCCCTTCCGGCTTCTCCATAAAGCTTTGCCAGCTCATAGAGCCACTTTTCATCCAGCTCGGTTTCGGTAAACTGCTCCAGGGGTCCCACCAGCTGGGAGGCCATAGCCCCCTTTGCCTTCAAAATCTTATAACGAAGCAGGTATTTTCTGGGATCCTCCGGACTGACATCCAGGAATTCCTTGTAAAATTCAATAGCCTCTTCGATAGAGCCGGAACGTAAGGACAGCTCTGAAAGCTTATAAAGAAAACGCTTTCCCACCGGAGCTCTCTCAAAGGCCATCAGCAGGATATCCTTAGCCTCCTCGTATTCTCCGTTGTACTCATAAATATCCGCAATAGAAGAAAGAAGGTTTGCATTACGCACCCTATTCCAGTCAATGGTATCCGCAATCTGCATAGCAGTCTTGTAATCTCCCTGACTGCTTAACTTTTTAATCTGTTCTGCCTTGATACTAAACTCGTACTTGTCCATAATACCCCTTCCACTTCCTATAAACTGACTCTTCCATCCAATGCTCTAAGAAGTGTTATTTCATCAATATTTTCTATATCTCCCCCTACAGGAACGCCGGAAGCAATACGGCTTAAGGGCACTCCTAAAGGTTTAATCAGCTTTGTGATATAGCTTGCGGTGGTTTCTCCTTCCAAAGAAGAGTTGGTGGCAATAATCACCTCTTCCACCTCTCCCTGCAAACGAACCATCAGCTCCTTCAAACGGATGTCCTCCGGTCCGATACCAAGCAAAGGGGAAATCGCCCCGTGGAGAACATGATAAACCCCCTGATATTTGCCTACTCGTTCATAGGCGGACATATCCCTCGGGTTTTCCACCACCATAATCTGTTTTTGATTTCTTTCCGCACTACTGCATACCGGACAAAGCTCCGCATCTGTTAGAGTGCAACAGCATTTGCAATAGCGAATGCTGTCTCTTGCCTTTTTAATGCTGTCTGCCAGGGCATAGGCCTGTTCCTTCTCTCCGTTAATCAGAAAGTAGGCTAACCTTTGTGCGGATTTCGGACCTATGCCCGGAAGCCTGGAAAGCTCCTGCACCAAACGGTCCATATCCTTGGAAAAATACTCCATTAAAATCCTAACCCCATTCCGCCGGTAAGCTTGCCCATTTCCTGATTGGATTCCTTATCAATGTCGGAAAGGGCCTGGTTCATTGCCAGTACAATCATTTCTTCCAAAGTTTCCACATCTTCCGGATCTACGGCATCCTTATTCAGGCTGACACTTAAGACCTTTCTCTCTCCATTCAGCACTACCTTAACGGCGCCGCCTCCGGCCTGAGCAATGTATTCCTTTTTCGCCAGCTCCTCCTGGGTTTCTTCCAGCTTCTTCTGCATCTTCTGATACTGCTTCATCAGATTATTCATATTCATGCCGGGCATTCCCCCGCCAAATCCACCATGCTTTGCCATAGCTCCTCCTTAATTTTAAATTAAGCATAACTTTTACTATTTTACCATGAATCCCAAGAATAAATCTATGAGAAATCTTATAATTCCCTTACAGTGTGGAATTTTTATCCTTTTATTTCCGCAAAACAGGCACTTATCTTATTCCTGATCGCTAATCTCTATCGTCATGGAAATTTTGTTTAAATCTTCATCGGAAACATATCTGGTACTGCGTTCTTCCGTTTCCACCTTTCCCAAAACGAAGTGAAATTCCTTTTGATATTTTGCGGAAATTACCTTTCCGATTTCCAGGAGCTCCATATCCGTAAGCACATTGGAAAGCATTCCCAGACTCGGGGCAATCACCATGGACTTCTTATCCTTTGCCGGATAAACTCTGGATTTCGCCAAGGCCTGTTTCACCGTGGGGGAGTCAAAATAGTTTTTGATAATATCCCAGTCCTTCTTTAAAAGCATATAGTCTTCATACTGGGCTTTCGGAAGGACGACTTCCTTTTCCATGGCTTCCGACACATCTCCATTTTCCTCCTTGGAAAATGCTGTCCTGTCTACAGGAAAAAAGCTTCCCTTTTCCATCTTCTCTTCCAGCTCTCTTAGCCTCTGTAAAAGGGCGTCCGTCTTTCCTTCCATTTCCGGATGAGCCAGTTTCACCAAGGTGCTTTCCAGTAAAACCCGCTTCTGTCTGGCAAAACGATACTGCTGTAAAAGCTCTGTCAGTAAACGGATACCTCGTAATATTTCTTCCATGGAAAGGCTTTCCCCATCGGAAAGAAGCTGTTTTTTATTTTCTGCGGACAAATCCATCAAACCGTCAATCTTCTCTACGGTTTTTGCCAGCATAATATTTCGATAATAGTTCAGTAAATCGGAAGTATATTGGCTAAGCTCCTTTCCCTGCTCCAAAACATCGGCTACCAATGCCATAGCTTTTGCTATATCCTTCTCTCGAAGGGAAGCAATCATTTGGGAAAATGCTGCGGTATCCACCGCTCCCAATATTTTCAGAGTGTCTTCATAGCTGATTTCTCGCTGAAAATCATAGCTGGCGCACTGGTCCAAAAGGCTTACTGCATCACGCATGGAGCCATCCCCCATACGGGCAATATATTGGATAGCCTCTTCTTCAATGGCAATATGCTCTTCTTCCACAATATGTCTCAACCTGTCCGCAATGATATCTGCAGGAATCCTTCGAAAATCATAGCGCTGACAGCGGGAAAGAATGGTTATGGGCAGAGCATTTGGCTCCGTAGTAGCCAGGATGAAAATGGCGTATTCCGGCGGCTCCTCCAGAGTCTTCAGAAAAGCGTTGTGGGCCGACTCTGTAAGCATATGTACCTCGTCGATGATATAGACCTTATAGCGCATACCCACAGGAGGATACTCCACCTGTTCCCGAATCAAACGAATATCATCCACCTTATTGTTGCTGGCCGCATCCATTTCATAAACATTAATGCTGGTGTTGGATAAAATAGCCTTACAGTTTGCACATTCATTGCAGGGATTTCCGTCCTTAGGGTTTAGGCAGTTTACAGCCCTTGCCAAGATTTTCGCCATGGAGGTTTTACCTGTACCTCTGGTACCACAAAAAAGGTAAGCATGACCAATACGATCATGACTTACCTGATTCTTAAAGGAACGAGTGATGGCATCCTGTCCCACCAAATCATCGAAATCCCGGGATCTCCATTTTCTGTATAAAGCGGTATATGACAATTCTTCTTATCCCTTCTATATCGTTAAAACAGATAAAATTGACGCCTAAGTTCATCAGCTTCTTTTTAAACAAGCTCTTTAAACAATCTCTTTAAATAAGCTCTATAAAAAACATCATCTTCGGCTACTCTTCATCTCCAAAAGAAATACCCAGCATCTTGGCTTCCTTTACAATTCCGGAATCCGGATCCACCGTTTTTAATTTGCCGGCAATATCTGCCAAGGGAACCGTTGTGATTTCATTATTCTTTAAAGAAAGCATCACGCCGTATTTTTCCTTCTTAATCATTCTGGCAGCTTCCGCACCGATTCTTGTAGCAAAAACACGGTCATAGGGAACCGGCTGTCCACCTCTTTGGGTGTGTCCGGGAACGGTTACCCTAACCTCTGCACCGGTTTTTTCCTCTATTTCCTTCGCCAGCTTATAGGCTACGGAAGGATGATTCTTCCTATCCTCCGCCAGCTTCTTCTTTAATTCCTTCTTTGTCAGCTTAGATTCCTCCTTGGAAATAGCACCCTCTGCTATCGCTACAATAGAGAAACGGGAACCACCGGCATGACGCTCCGCAATCTTTTTACAAACCGCATTGATATCGTAGGGTATCTCCGGAACCAAAATAATATCGGCGCCGCCGGCAAGTCCGGCATAAAGGGTAAGCAGTCCTACCTTATGTCCCATAATCTCTACAATAAATACTCTACCATGGCTGGCAGCTGTAGTATGAATACAGTCAATGGCATTGGTAGCCACTTGAACAGCAGAATAAAAACCGAAGGTCATATCTGTACCGTACAAATCATTATCAATGGTCTTGGGACAACCGATAACATTCAATCCTTCTTCCGACAAAAGATTGGCTGTTTTTAAAGAACCGTTGCCTCCTAATACCACGAGACAATCCAGGCGAAGCTTTCTATATGTATGTTTCATCGCCTCAACCTTGTCCAATCCATTGGCATCCGGTTCCCGAATCTGTTTGAAGGGTGTTCTACTGGTTCCCAGAATGGTTCCGCCTTCTGTCAAAATTCCGGAGAAGTCGGAACGCTCCATCTTACGATATTCGTCATAAATCAAACCCTTGTAACCATCCAGAAAACCATAGATTTCCACGTCTCCCAATAGGTTATATAGGGTTTTTCCCACACCGCGCATGGTTGCATTTAAAGCCTGACAGTCTCCTCCACTGGTTAATATTCCTACTCTCATCCTTACCCCCTTTAACTCACTACGGCAGAAATCTTGCTTTTCTACAATAGAACAAAGTATAAGGAAAAGCAATAAAAAAAGAGACTATTAAAGTCTCTTTCGTTGCGGGAGATGGATTTGAACCAACGACCTTCGGGTTATGAGCCCGACGAGCTACCAGACTGCTC
>CALHIC010000297.1 GCA_938030845.1 uncultured Oribacterium sp.
TTATTGATTTTTACAGTTCTTCACTTCGCCGGATTTCGCAAGTATCGGGCTCAGACTACCCCGCATTCAGACCTATATTGCCGAAAATTTCTTTATTATTTTGATTTTTACAGCTCCTTTTTTGAATGGTCATCTTATTTCAAGGCAGTGTTTGTCCTATAACCTTATTGCTAGGGAATGAGTAGAGGTGATTTGATGAAAGAATCGGTAGAAAACAAACTGAATAACATTCATGAACTGGAATTTACCCTATTTTGTATTGAAAGTTTAGCAGAAGCTTTGCATAAGGATGGAGCAAGTGTTTATCAGGGGCTTAGCGGTGGAAAAAACTTTTTGCAGAACTATATCATACCGGAATATGAGGTGCTTCATACGCAAGGAAAAGAATATATCCTTCAGGAGCTTTTGTCTGTGATGAAAGAATGGGGGGTGAAGCTATGATTCTCTATCATGGTTCCAATTTGGCTATTCCCCAACCGGATATTTTACATTCCAGGCCCTATGTGGATTTTGGCAGGGGATTTTATGCGACTCCGTTGAAAGAGCAAGTAGAACAATGGTGTAAGCGTTATAAACGACAGGGGAAAGAAGCTGTATTGTCCATATATTCTATGGATGAAAGGAAAATGGCCGAAAGAAAGCTTTTGTCTTTCGATACCTATTCTTTGGATTGGCTGGATTTTGTAGTGAAGTGCAGGAGTGGACAGGATAAAAGTGACTATGATATTGTGATTGGCGGAATTGCAAATGACAAGGTGTTTAATACGGTAGAGCTTTATTTTGACCATTTGATTGATGAAGAAGAGGCAATTAAAAGGCTTCGTTATGAAAAGCCTAACATCCAGTATTGCTTTCGTACAGAAGAGGCTCTTTCTGTATTGCATTATGAAGGGAGTGAAATCCTATGAATGCCCATCCCGTTCTTTTACAAAAAAAATATGCCCGCATTATAGCAGGCTTTGCAGAGAAAGAAAAAATGTCTTTAGAAAATGCCTTGGATTTTTTTTATAAATCTGAGCTGTATCAACTCATTAGCCAAGGCATTTCCGATATGCATTGCAGAAGTGACTTATATCTGATTGATGAGTTGGAAGAAGAATATAAGGATTCTCAAAGAAAGTAGTAACACTATTCCTTCCACTGCAAATGATGTAATGCCCCTTCCTTACTTAAGAAAGGAAAATCCTGCTGCCGAAGGGCTTCATATAAAATGATGGCTACAGAATTGGAAAGATTTAAGGAGCGAGCTTCCTCCAACATGGGAATGCGGATACACTGTTCCTCGTTGTCCACCAGAATTTCCTCCGGAATGCCTGCGGATTCCTTTCCGAAGACAATGTAATCATTGGGAGAAAAGGAGACCTCCGTATGGGTTTTATGGGCCTTGGTGGTGGCGTACCAAACCTTGGGAAGGGCAATTTTTGTGCCGGAAGCATTTTCAGAGGAGATATTTTCAGAGGAAGCTTCTCCCATCACTTTTTCCATTTCTCTCTTTTCTTCCTCCACACCTGCCATAAATTCCTCATAGGAAATGTATTCCCGAAGCTTTAACAAAGGCCAGTAATCCATGCCGGCTTTTTTGATATTTTTGCTGTTCAAAATAAAGCCGTAGGGCTTAATCAGGTGCAGGGTACTTTTGGTTGCCACGCAGGTTCTGCCGATGGCTCCGGTATTAAAGGGAATTTCCGGTTCATGTAAAACGATATTCATAAAGTCTCTCCGATTCTATCCATTATCTTTATGGTTCAACATATAATATTCTCGGTGATTTACGGTTCACAGGATTTAGGAACCCATCTTTGCCGCCACTTTTTTGGCAATGGAATCCGCCAGGATTTTCTTTTTCTTTGCGGCATCCTCTTCATTTTCGGAAGCGGAACCTGCCGGGTGCGCACCCTCAATAGCCAAATGTCCGATAGCCTGATATTTTACGGTCTGGTATTCATTTTCATTGCTTTTCCAGTTGGGGCAGTGAGAACGGCTACCTTCCTGCCACATCTTGGCAATTTCATCTTCATCAAATTCGGCCATGCACTCATAGTCTTCCTCTTCATCGTCAAATGCCAAATTTCTGCATAATTCACATTCACACATGGACTAAACCTCCAAACTTTTCTTCACCGTTGCTTTCTTTGCAGCAGTCTTTTTCTTTTCAACAGCCTTCTTTTCAACAGCCTTCTTTTCAACAGTCTTCTTTTCTACAGTCTTCTTTCCCACTGCCTTTCTTTCCCCTACAGGCCGCCAGGTCTCCGGATCCTTCTTGCTGGAAGGGCAGAGGTCTTGCAAATAACATTCGCCGCACTTGGGATTCTGAGAAGTACAAAGGGTTCTTCCCAAGGCAATGATGTGGGTGTTCCAACGAATCCAAAACTCCTCCGGAAGATGCTCCATCAGCTGAAATTCCACCTTGGTGGGATCCGGGGAATCCGCCAGCCCCAAACGGTTGGAAATGCGCTTTACATGGGTATCCACCACGATGGATGGGATGTGGTAAATGTTACCCAAAATCAGATTGCCGGTTTTCCGTCCCACACCGGGAAGGCCGGTTAAGGCTTCGATATTTTGGGGAACTTCTCCCCCATACTCCTCCACCAGTGCTTTGGCGCAGGCCTTCATATTTTTGGCCTTGTTATGGTAAAAGCCGGTGGAATGAATATCCTCTTCCAGCTCCTTTAAATCACAATCGGCAAAGGCCTGTAAATCTTTATATTTCACAAAAAGTTTTTCTGTCACCATATTCACCCGGGCATCGGTGCACTGGGCACTTAAAATGGTGGCAAAAAGCAACTGCCAGGCATTTTTCGCCTCTAAAAAAATCATGGGCCGGTCCCCATAATGGGCATCCAGCCTCTTCATGATTTCTCGAACTCTCATTTCTCTTTTTTTCTTTGATTCAGAACGAATAAACATTATTTCCTGTATTTCTTTCTATTGATATTTTTTAAAAAATGCATCCGAAGATACCGAAGGGAGAAGCTTAAAATTCAATGGTGATGCTTCTTCCGGTAGGCTGATAGGGGTAATAGCGTACACCTGCGGCATCCAGCATGCGCTTGGAGGCCTTTACCGCGGGGGTGTCCGCATATTTGTCCTCCCAGTACACCAAGGTTTTGATGCCGGATTGGATAATGGCTTTCGCGCACTCGTTGCAGGGGAAGAGGGTGACATAAATCGTGGCGCCCTCCAGGGAACCGCCCCGATAATTCAAAATGGCGTTCAATTCCGCATGGGTTACGTAAAAATACTTGGCGTTATAGGGATCCTGCTCTGCCTTCATTTTCGCCCAAGGGAAAATGTCATCGGAGCAACCCTTGGGGAAGCCGTTGTAGCCCATGGAGAGAATCTTATGGTCCGGGGAAACGATGCAGGCTCCTACCTGGGTGGAGGGGTCCTTGGAACGGTGGGCAGATAGCGTACAGATCCCCATAAAATATTCATCCCAGGAAATCGCGTCCTGCCGCTTATCATTTTCACTCATAGAAAACCCTCCTTTTCATCGAAAAAACATGTATTCTTTAGGCTCTAATGATAGCAAAAGGCAGGGGGAATGGAAAGAGAGAGAATGAGGATTATTTGTTTTTTAATAAAACTTATGATAAAACTAAGGAAAAGCTGACTTTTTCATAGCAAACACGGAAAAGAAATATAGGATAGAAGGTAAATGTCGTGGATTCCCTTAACTAAATTCAAAAAAATACGAATTATCAAAGGAGAATAGGATGTTTTGTAGACAATGTGGTTTAAAAAATGATGATGATGCCGTATTCTGCAAACTTTGTGGAGCAAGATTGTCCGAAGAGGAAGTAGAACAGCTTTCGGAGGGAGCTCTTTCTCGTTCCCCCAAGCCCCCGGTGCTAAACAAATCTGTAGTAGGGAATAGGACAGTGGCTACAAAAGAAGCTAAGTCTTTGAGGCCAAAGAAAAAATTACATTTACATTTTTTTATCTGCCTTCTTCTGGCGTTTTTTATAGGGAGCGGTGGAACTTGGGCATATCTACAATTCTTTAAGAAAATTACAATTCCCTTAGATGAATATGTGAAGGTGAATATCCATGGACCAAGTGGGTATGCAGTAGCAGATACAGAAATAGACTGGGATGGAATCGAAAGGGATTATGGGGAAAAATTATCCTTCACTCAGTTGGCGAAATCGAAGGGCTTGGAGGAGCTTTATCATTCTCCGATAACTTGCTTGTTTGAATCTATCAGTCCTCCCGGTCTTAAGAAAGAGAGAAACATTAAAAATGGAGATTTAATTGCTTATCAGTGGAACTTTGATGACAGAGAGATTACCCGTTATTTAAACTGTAAACTGAAATTAGAGAATAAAAAGATAAAAGCCCATACCGATGCTTCTGTGAAAGAAGAGGACATTTTCGGGAAAATGGAAATTAAGGCAGTAGGAAAAAATGGATATGGCAATATAGTTATAAGAGCTTTACCAAAAGGTCTTAAAAAAAATGACTTCATAATATATCCCAATTTTTTATTATCTAATGGCTCCAAAGTAGATATTGCTTTACGATACAGCCCGCTTTACTACTATGAATCTTGCGGTATTTTACCCGGTAAAAAGAACATAACTTATACAGTTTCGGGCTTGAAGGAAACTTCAGAGGAGAAAGATACTGCTATAGGCACAGAAGATTCTTCGATGCCGTTTTCTACAGCAGAGAATGATGCGAAAACTGAGGAGGCAAAAGCAAAGTATGCTGTATCGGACTATATTTGCCCCTACAGTTCCATCAGGTTGATTACGAAGCAGGATATGACCGAATTGATGGCAGAGTATCCAAAGGAACTCTTCCCCGGGCAAAGGTCGCTTGCTCAGATGATTATAAATGAGATATATGCCAGATACGGTTATGAGTTTAAGGATCCGGAGCTCAATGAGTATTTTGAGCAATTTTATTGGTACCCTTCTCTCCGGGATCGGATATCAAATGTGGATAATATTTATCGGCAAATGTCAGAGATTGAAAAGAAGAATGTGGAGTTCTTAAAGACCTATCCTTAAGCGGTTTTGCAAGGCACTAAGCCTATTCTGAAGTATTTCATAAGATTTAGATATACCCCTTTACTGAAGAGACAGTAAAGGGGTATTATCATATTTCAGAATAAGTAGTATAGGTGAAGCCTGTGACCCCTCAAATGAGAAGGAGTGGCATGGGCACAACAAGGAAGTCTGGTGAAACTTAAGTAAGAAATGACACGAACAGGGATAGTGAGGGGGTCATATTGATGAATCGGCATTGGAATAAAGGAATTAAGATACTATTGCTAATGTTTAGCTTTATGTATGGGATACAGGTCTACGCCTCTCCCATAAAAGGAGACAGGAGAACCGCCTTAAGCTTCGGAGAAAATGGGGAATATCTGGATGCGGAGCAATATGCCAAGGATAATCCGGATGTGCTGGAGGCCTACGGAATGAATCCCTCCGCCTTTTGGAGCCATTACCTGTACTTCGGAATTAAGGAAGGACGGCGCGCCTACGGCTTGGATGCCTCTTCTCCGGAAGCGCTGGCAAAGCTTAAAGTCTTCACCGTGGCGGAGCAGATTTGCAACGACGCCATGAGCGACAGGGAGAAGGTGAAGGCGGTTCATGACTGGATTATTCAACAGACCAAGTATGATATTGAGAATCAGAGAAGACGAACCATTCCGGAGGATTCTTACCATATAGAAGGCGTGATGCTGAAGGGTGTTGCAGTATGTAACGGTTATGTGGAAGCCTTTGATTATTTTATGGAGGTTCTGGGAATACCCCATGAGGTTGTGGTAGGAAAATCCGTTGGCAGAGGTGGCGCAGTAGGCAGTCATGCCTGGAACAGGGTTTTGATTGATGGAAAATGGCTTTCTGTGGACTGTACCTGGGATGATCCGGTTACGGAGGATGGAGAAAATCAGATTATTGACAAATATTTTCTGCGAACAGAGGAGGAAATTGCCGGAAACCATATCACAGAAAAAATTTTCAAAAATTATCAAAATAGGAAAGTTAAATTCTAAAGTATTTCTGACAAATTTAATAACATTTTCAAGAACTGTTGAGAATGCCGGAAGCCTATGTTAAGATTTCTCTCGGAAAAGAACTTTTTAAGAAATAGTGCAAACAAGTGAATTTCTAAGGAAGCGTACAGAGAAAATAAGTACGGAAGTAAAGGAGAGAAAGATGAAAAGAATGGGAAGAAAAGGAAGTCTTTTGGCATTGGGATTGGGAGCAGCTTTGCTGGTATCTGCCATTCCTGCAGTGGCGGCTCCATTAAACACGGAAGGAAGCTGGAAGCAGGATGCGGGACAGTGGTCCTTCATAAAGCCTGACGGAAGCAAGTACCAGGGTTGGATTTACACTGACGGAAGCTGGTTCTTCTTAAAGGAGGACGGAACTTTATTCTCCGGATGGCAGAAGAATGATGCCGGAAAATGGTTCTTCATGAGTACCTTACATGACGGTAGCTTCGGAAAGCTTCTTCAGGGCTGGCAGTGGGTAGGAGGATATTCCTACTATTTGCAGGAGGAAGAAGGACCTAAGTTCGGAGAGCTTTTGGTTTCCTCCGAGAAGGACGGCTATAAGGTAGATGCAGAGGGACATTGGGTAAATGCTGACGGCACTCCTGTATATGAGGCCGGAAAGGGATATCCTTCCGTAGAGCAGAAGCAGAGCACAGAGGCGGCAGCAAGCACCACTCCCACAAAGACCATTATCAGCTTCTCCGGCGGCGGAAGCGGTTCCGGATCAGGAGGGGCAGGAGGCGCAAGCGGCAAGAAAAATGGCGCTAAGGCCAGCAGCTCCAACCTTCCAAAGCCCGTAGTTTCCGGTTCCAACCTGGTAGCCAGCGGTTCCAATATGGGACATTAAAAAGCTTTTTCAGAAGGAAAATTTCCTGGAATAGTAGTTTTTAGAAAGGACAGGGATGTCTTTTCACGAGGAGATGGCTCGCAGACAGAAGAGCCCTTGCAAAAGCGGTTTATATCATGGACGATGAGAAGCAGAGCATAACATCTCCTCGCATTTAAAAGAGGCTATATAAAATCAAAATAGTTTTTTACGCAATATAGGTCTGAAGCCGGGGCACGCTCCCGCTAGCTTCGCCACGAAGCGGATACTAAGCGAAAAACTGCGTTTCTCTTGTTTTTCGCAAGTACCGTCGGGCTCAGACTGCCTCGTATTCAGACCTATATTGCCGAAAACTTTTTTTAATTTTGATTTTTATAGCCTCTTTTTTCGTACGGAAATTGTTATGCTTGCTTCCGTATTGTCCTGAAAATCGCCTTTGCAATCTCCACGAACACAATGATACTGAAGGAAATTCCGAAAACGATTCCCCACTGCATAAGGCTTGGTGGAGTCACATCGAAGAACTGATTGATTCCCGGAGTTACGATTACGCCTAAAAGCAGGAAGGCGGAAAGCAGTGCCGCACCGTTTAAGTAAATATTGTCCAAAGGATTTCCATTGAAAAGGGAGCGGAAAACGGACTTTACGTTAAAGGCATGGAAGAGCTGTAAAAGTCCCAGGGTAGCAAAGGCCATGGTCTCGGAAAGATTTTCCTCGTGGAAATACTGTCCTGCCATCCAATAGATGAACAGAGTCAGTCCGCCTTCCAAAACACCTTGGTAAAGAATACTTTCCAGTACACCGTTGGAGAGGAAGCTGGAGCTCTTTTCTCTGGGCTTTCTCTGCATTACATCCGGCTCAGCCTTTTCCATTCCTAAAGCGATAGCCGGGAAAACGTCAGTTACCAAGTTAATCCAAAGGATGTGTACCGGCTGTAAGATGGTCCAGCCCAAAAGGGTTGCCACAAAGAGGGTAATGACCTCTCCAAAGTTTGCGGAAAGCAGGTACTGTACCGCCTTTTGAATATTGGAGAAAACCTTTCGCCCTTCTTCAATGGCTACCACAATGGTTTCAAAGTTATCGTCTGCCAGCACCATGTCGGAAGCACCCTTGGAAACTTCCGTTCCGGTGATTCCCATACCTACACCGATATCCGCCTGCTTTAAGGCAGGGGCATCATTTACACCGTCTCCTGTCATGGAAACAATCTTTCCGTTCTTCTGCCATGCTCTCACGATTCGAACCTTATGCTCCGGAGAAACTCTGGCATAAACGGAAATCTCGGGAACCTTTTTCTCCAGCTCCTCATCGGACATCATTTCCAGCTCAGTACCGGTTAATACGTGGCAACGGTTATCCTCTCCCATAGGAAGAATGCCTAAACGCTCGGCAATGGCCTGGGCGGTTTCCGCATGGTCACCGGTAATCATTACGGTACGAACGCCGGCGCCCTTGGCTACGGCAATCGCTGCCGCCGCTTCCTTACGCTCCGGGTCAATCATGCCCACAAGACCGGCAAAAATCAGGTTCTGCTCCACCTCCTCGGAACGGGGGGAGTCCGGCACGGAATGACAAATCTGATAAGCAGCTGCCAGGACACGAAGCGCCTCCCTTGCCATTTTGGTATTTTCGGAGAGAATGGCTTTTCTGTCCTCCTCTGTTAAGGGGCGAACTTCTCCATTTTCCACGATATGACTGCAACGCTGTAAAAGCTGGTCCGGCGCACCCTTGGTGCAAAGCAGGAATTCTCCTCCCATGGGATGGAAGGTGCTCATCAGCTTTCTGCTTGAATCAAAGGGAAGCTCCTGCACACGAGGGTACTTGCTCTCATTTTCCTGAAGAGGAAAATGCTGGTCTAAGGCAAACTGTACCATAGCGGTTTCCGTAGGATCGCCAATCAGCTTTCCTTCCGCATCCAGCTTGGTGTCATTTGCCAAAACAAGACTGCGAAAGAGGGGATTATCTACAGGAATTTCCACGCTTCGATCCTGCAATTTTCCGTCGAAATACACTTTCTCAATGGTCATCTGGTTCAGCGTCAGGGTTCCGGTTTTATCGGAGCAGATCACCTGAGTGCCTCCCAGAGTCTCCACCGCCGGAAGGGTACGCACCAGAGCCTTTCTTTCCGCCATGGAACGGGTTCCCAAAGAGAGGATGATGGTGGAAATGGCAGGTAAGCCTTCAGGAATAGCGGCTACCGCCAAGGAAATGGATACCAGGAGCATATCGGTAATGGCTCTTCCCCGAAGCAGTCCCACAACAAAGGTTACTGCGGCAATGGCCAAAATCATAATGGTTAAGCTCTTTCCCAAACGGTCCTGATCCCTTTGTAAAGGGGTCTTGGTCTTTTCCGCATGGGCCAGCATATTGGCGATATGTCCTACCTCCGTGTCCATACCGATGGCGGTTACCACGGCTACAGCACGACCGTAGGTCACATTGGTGCCGGAGTAAACCATGTTTTTCCGATCACCGATTCCTGCATCCTCCAAAGTAATGGGGGCAATGTCCTTATCCACGGGAACGGATTCTCCGGTAAGTGCCGCCTCCTCTACCTTCAGGGAGTTGGCTTCCAGCAAACGCATATCTGCAGGAACAATATCTCCTGCCTCCAAAAGCACGATATCTCCCGGCACCAGCTCATGGGACTTGATGGTTTCCACATTGCCGTTTCGGCGAACTCTGGCATCCGGAGAAGCCATTTCCTTTAAGGCGTCAATGGCTTCCTCCGCCTTAGCCTCCTGGATGACCCCCATGATAGCGTTTAAAACCACCACCAAAAGGATAATCACCGCATCATGCCACTCGTGGCTGGCAAAGAGGGATACTGCGGCGGCAGCCAAAAGAATGATAATCATAAAATCTTTAAATTGCTCTATAAATTTTTCTAATAGAGAAGAATGCTTCTCCACCTCCAGAGCATTACTGCCGTACTCCGCCTGCCTTTTGGCTACATCAACGGAGGACAGACCTGTTTCCACCGGACTTTCCACGGCTCTCAGCAGCTCCGGGATTTCCATTTGATAAGCCTTGTCCTGCCATACTTTTCTAGTGCTTTTCTGTTCCATGTTTTGATCCTTCATTTTCCTTTACCCTTTCTCCCTAGGTTTTCATAAGAGGCAAGAATCTGATTGCTTCTAACAATGAGATATCCTGCTGTGTGCCGGCGCTCTCTATAGAATAAAAAGAGACCCATGCCACTCAGAAAAACTGGGTTGCATAAGTCTCACATTTTCAGTAGATACCAGCAGTTTCCTGCATGCAATGTTGATATCCACGAGCTAGGCTCTTGTTACTCCCTTATGAAATATATAACGGGGATAGTATAGTGGGACTTGGGAAAAAATGCAAGTGAAATTTGGTTCACAAAAAAATCACAAAAGAATTAGCACTCACCACTTGACAGTGCTAACAACGAGAGTATAATGGAGCTATCTTGAGGAAAAATAAAGGAGGTACTCCTATGAACATTAATCGTTTTACCCAAAAATCCGTTGAAAGTATCAACAACAGCCAAAAGATTGCCATGGACCACGGCAATCAAGCCATTGAACAGCTTCATATTTTATATAGTTTGTTAGACATTGAAGACAGCCTGATTGAAAAGCTTCTGGAAAAGATGGAAGTTCCGGTAGAAGACTTTAAGAGAGCGCTGGAAGAGAAGATTAACAGCCTGCCTAAGGTTTCCGGGGGACAGCAGTATTTTTCCCAGGATGCCAATAAGGTCATGATGAATGCGGAAGACCATGCCAAGGCCATGGGAGATGAATATGTTTCCGTAGAGCATCTTTTCCTGGCCCTCTTAAAGGACGGGGACAAGAAGATTCAGGAGCTCTTCAAGCAGTTCCATATTACGAAGGACGGCTTCTTACAGGCTCTGTCCTCCGTTCGAGGCAATCAGAAGGTGGTTACCGACAATCCGGAAGGCACCTACGATTCTTTGAACAAATATGGTTATGAAATGGTGGAAAGAGCCAGACAGCAGAAGTTTGACCCCATTATCGGAAGAGATGATGAAATTCGTAATATCATCCGTATTCTTTCCAGAAAGCAGAAGAATAATCCCTGCTTAATCGGAGAACCCGGGGTTGGTAAAACCGCTGCGGTAGAGGGCTTGGCCCAAAGAATTGCCAAGGAAGATGTGCCGGATTCCTTGAAAAAGAAGAAGATTTTCGCCCTGGATATGGGGGCATTGATTGCCGGCGCTAAATATAGAGGAGAGTTTGAAGAAAGATTAAAGGCAGTTTTGGATGAGGTGAAGAAGTCCGAGGGAGAAATCCTGCTCTTCATCGATGAGATCCACAACATTGTAGGAGCCGGAAAAACAGAAGGCTCCATGGATGCCGGAAATCTCTTAAAACCCATGTTGGCCAGAGGAGAGCTTCATTGTATCGGAGCCACCACTCTGGATGAATATAGAAAATATATTGAAAAAGACCCTGCTTTGGAAAGACGTTTTCAGCCTGTCATGGTGGACGAGCCGGATGTGGAAGACACCATTTCCATCCTAAGAGGCATCAAGGAGCGTTATGAGGTTTACCACGGCGTAAAGATTACCGACTCCGCACTGGTTGCGGCAGCTACCCTTTCCGACCGTTACATTTCCGATCGATTCCTGCCGGATAAGGCCATTGACCTTGTGGATGAAGCCTGCGCCATGATTAAGACCGAGATGGATTCCATGCCGGAGGAAATGGACGAGATGCAAAGAAGGATTTTGCAGCTCCAGATTGAGGAATTGGCTTTAAAGAAGGAAGAGGATCAGCTTTCCAAGGAAAGACTGTCTACCCTTCAGAAGGAGCTCTCCGAGCTTAGGGATCAGTTTAATGTGCAGAAAGCCCAGTGGGAAAATGAGCGTAACGCCGTATCTAACCTTCAGACCTTAAGAGAGAAGAAGGATAAGATTCAGTCCGAAATGAATATCGCCAAGCAAAACTACGACTACGAAAAGGTGGCAAAGCTGCAATATCAGGATTTGCCCCAGGTAGAACGGGAATTGCAGGAAGCGGAAGAGCTGGCGCAAAGCAAGGAAGCCCAAGGCTTGGTACACGACAAGGTAACAGAGGAAGAAATTGCTAAGATTATCAGCCGTTGGACCGGTATTCCGGTAACCAAGTTAAACGAGTCCGAGCGTTCCAAGGTTCTTCATCTGGACGATGAAATCCATAAGAGACTGATTGGACAGGAAGAGGCGGTAACCAAGGTTACAGAGGCTATTCTTCGTTCCAAGGCCGGTATCAAGGATCCCACAAAGCCCATCGGTTCCTTCCTGTTCTTAGGACCTACCGGTGTAGGTAAGACGGAGCTTGCCAAGTCCCTTGCCCAGAACCTCTTTGATGATGAAAATGCCATGGTACGTATCGATATGTCCGAGTACATGGAAAAATACTCCGTGTCCCGTTTGATTGGTGCGGCTCCCGGCTATGTAGGTTACGAAGA
>CALHIC010000298.1 GCA_938030845.1 uncultured Oribacterium sp.
TATCGAATAAGCCAAAGGGTGAGGATAGGCAGGGGAAGGATGTGCTATGCCATTTTATCCACCATACTCTTTTATATTATCAATATACGGATATTATCCGAATGTGGAGTATAGGAGAAGTCCTCTGCTTGTAGTAAAATATGAATCAGTGCAATACATAAATTGTTGAACAGTCTATATCTAAAATACAGATTCTACTTCTCTATTATCATTTCTTTATTCTACAAATTGTAGTTTTCCTCTTTATTCAATTCTATTATTTCAATTTTCTGTAGGTGACTTATGAAAAAAACAAATTCTACTAATGCAAAGACGAATAAATTCGGCCGTTTAGAAGCTAAATCTAAGAGAACAAGAAAAAAGATGGATGCTCTGGAAAAGAAAAAAATCATTGCATCTCTAACTTTGATGGATGATCTCTTTATGCAAGTGGTTCTAGAAGAACAGGCTTGTACGGAGTATGTTCTGCAAACGATTTTGGATAAATCTTCCTTAAAGTTAAAGGAACAAAGACTTCAAAAGAGGCTGCCAAATCTGCATGGAAGAGCTTTGGTATTGGACTGCCTTTGCACCGATGAAAAAGGCTTGCTTTATAACATCGAAGTACAGAATTCATCTGCCGGGGCAATTCCTAAAAGGGCTCGTTATCATGCCGCTCTTATGGACACGCACACACTTAAGAAGGGAGAAAAGTTTTCCAAATTACCGGAAAGCTATGTTATATTTATTACAGATAAAGATGTATTGGGAGAGGGAGAACAGTTATATCAAATTGAACGTGTTATCAGGAAATCCGGCAATTTGTTTAAAGATGGTTCCCATATCCTATATTTCAATACAGCAAGGCAAGATGATAATGCGTTAGGAAAGCTGGCTAAAGATCTTAAAGAAGCCAATCCTAAGGAAATTCAATCTGAAGTTTTGTCTCATAGAGTAGCTTCATTAAAGGAAGGTAAACTAGATCGGGAAGGAGAAAAGAAGATGAATGTTTTATTAGAGAAGTATAGAAAAAAAGCGGTGGAGGAAGGTATGGAAAGGGGCGAGAATCGTCTAGCTATTTTGATTGGTCGACTTCTGGAAGCAGGACGTATGGATGATCTTAAGAGAGTTTCTTACGATGAAGTATATCGAGAAAAGCTTCTGAAGGAGTTCGGGCTTTAAGCTATTGGATATCATGATATAAGAATGGACTATAAGATAAAGGAGCAACTTTGGATACGAAAGAGAAATTAGCTGAATTAAAGGACTTAATTCAAAAAGCGAACTATATCGTGTTTTTTGGCGGTGCGGGCGTATCTACAGAAAGCGGTCTTCCGGATTTTCGTTCTGTGGATGGCTTATATCATCAAAAATATGCCTTTCCGCCGGAGGAAATCTTGTCTCATGATTTCTTTATGGCACGACCTAAGGAGTTTTATCAGTTTTATAAGGAAAAACTCTTGATTCCGGGGATTCTGCCGAATCCTGCCCACTATGCCTTACGGAAATTGGAAGAGCAGGGGAAGCTAAAGGCAATCATCACCCAAAATATTGACGGATTGCATCAGATGGCAGGTTCCAAAGCGGTATATGAGCTTCATGGCAGTATTCATCGCTATTATTGTGTGAAGCATCATCATCGAATCCCGGAAGAAGAAATTGACTTTTCGACATCCATTCCTTTGTGTCCTCATTGTCGTAGCATGATACGTCCGGATGTGGTTTTGTATCAGGAAGGTTTGGATGAAGGCATTCTTTCAGAGAGTATCGCTCATATTCAAAATGCGGATTTACTGATTATCGGAGGGACATCCCTAACGGTGTATCCTGCAGCCGGCTTGATTCGGTATTTTCCTCATCATGGAAACCATAAGCTGGTTCTTATCAATAAAGAGGAGGGACGACTGGATACGGAGTGCGACTTGGTGCTCTATGGAAAGATTGGAGAGATTTTTTCGGAAGTGGTAAGTTAAGAAGAAGAGATAAAGTGTTCAGAGGCGGTTTAAACTGCCTCCTTTTTCCATAGGAACTCTATAATAGCGCCATAAAAAGCCGGAATAAAATAACGTATACGAAAAACTAAATATTTTTATACAAATAAGCAGAAAGTTTTGCTATAATCATTGGGACATTTTGTATACAGTTTTTATAAAGAATGTAATGGAGTTACCGGAAAGGACAGGATGGAAATGCTCCCCACTACTTTTAGCTCTTACGATAGGCAGAAGTATTGAAATGCATTGCTTTATAAGAGATTAGGAGAACGAGAATGAAGGCTTTTTTACAAAGGAAGAACATTGAGATTTCCCTGAAGCGCTATGGTATTGATGCCTTATCCGCTATGGCTCAGGGCTTGTTTTGTTCCCTCTTAATCGGAACAATATTAAACACCTTAGGGCAGAGGCTGGGGATATCCGCATTAACCAGGGTGGTTGCTACTATTGGCGGTGTGGATTATACCGTAGGGGCAATGGCTTCCGCTATGAGCGGGCCGGCAATGGCAACGGCTATTGCCTATGCTTTGCAGGCGCCTCCTCTGGTGCTTTTCTCTCTGATAACCGTGGGCTTTGCTTCCAATGCTCTAGGGGGTGCAGGAGGACCCTTGGCGGTACTTTTTGTGGCTATCCTTTCCACGGAAATCGGAAAAGCGGTTTCCAAGGAAACAAAGGTTGATATTTTGGTGACGCCTCTTGTGACCATTGGCTCAGGAATGCTTTTTTCGGCAGTCTTAGCGCCGGTAATCGGAAAGGCGGCGATTCAGGTGGGAAGCCTGATAATGTGGGCGACAGAGCTACAGCCTTTCTTTATGGGAATCTTGGTATCCGCCTTGGTTGGTATTGCTTTGACACTCCCCATTTCCTCCGCGGCGATTTGTGCGGCTCTTGGACTTACCGGCCTTGCAGGAGGTGCTGCGGTGGCAGGCTGTTGTGCCCAGATGGTGGGATTTGCGGTAATTTCCTTTAAGGAAAATGGTGTTTCCGGCCTGGTTTCTCAGGGGCTTGGTACTTCCATGCTGCAAATGGGAAACATTGTAAAAAATCCCCGGATTTGGATTCCGGCCACCGTTGCCTCCATGATTACAGGACCACTGGCAACCTGTCTCTTCCATTTTGAAAATAACGGTCCAGCAGTTGCCTCCGGTATGGGAACATGCGGATTGGTTGGCCCTATCGGCGTTTACACAGGATGGCTTAAGGGCATAGAAGAAGGGAGTAAGACAGCGGTAACTGCAAGTGATTGGCTTTCTCTTTTGCTTTTATGCTTTATTCTTCCGGCAATATTTTCTTTGCTTTGCTCTGCTTTTTGTCGGAAAATGAAGTGGATCAAAGAGGGAGATATGAAGCTTTCCTCCTAAAGCGAAGCTGTAATGTAAGAACTTGTAAGAAATTTTCTATGGCTTTTTTGTAAAGAACTGAGTATAGTTGGACAGGTCAAAGGCTTTAATTCTTAAAGAATAAGCCAGAAGATAGTCAAATATATTTGCAACTGTGCAATGCAATAAAGTAAAAGCAATGAAGCAGTAAAAGCGACGAAGCAGCAAAGCAAAGCAACAAAGCAACGAAGCAAAAAAGCAGCAACGCAAAAAGCAACAAAGCACAAAGCAAGTATGTCAGTTCAAGGAGAGGAAAATGGCTTTACAAGGAAAAACAAAGAATGTAGCCATGTTTATGTTAAGCATGGCATTTACGGCGCTTTTTTCCACGGGAGCTTTCGCTTATAATCTTTCGGCGAAGGTAAAGGACGTGGAGATTACGGACAATAGGCAGGAGATTCAGTTGCAAATGGATGCAACAGGAGATAGTAGCGGTACCGACGGATCGGTTTACATTTTCGAAATCAAGCCTTATCAGACAGACCTTGGCGGTCGTACCGATTTTATTGCCAAGGGAAGCCTTGGGGAAAACCAGAAGTTTAACTTCCCCTTATACGCAGGTCCCGGAGAGCTTCGTCTTTACAGTGCCTTTGTGCCGGCGGTAAAGGTGGGAAGCCGTTATGAAATGATTGCGGATAGAAGATATATTGAGAATCCCGAGGTGGTAGCGGAGAACCAAAGTCCTGCATTAAATCCGGGAAAGAAGGGACTTCGTGTAGACCCCAATATCTTAGACGATGCTTTGAGCCTGAACATTAAGCATGCGGGTGTGGATATTCCTACCCAGCGCTTCTTCGGGCAGGGAATTTCCTATTCCTACGAGGGAAAGACCTTCCAGATCAACAAAGAGCTGATTGATCAGTTGGATGGAGAGGTAAAGCGTCTTAGTGATTCCGGAGTAGCGGTTACCGCCATTTTGCTGAACGCATGGAATAATACCGTACCTGAGCTGAATCCTATCGGCGTTAAGGAGCTTCCCAAGGAGCAGGCGGTTTACTATGGCTTTAACGTAGAGTCCGAGCAGGGCTTTAGAGCGGTTAAGGCGATGGCTTCCTTCTTGGCAAAGCGTTATAACGGCCAGAACGGTCACGGTAAGATTACCAACTGGGTAGTGGGAAATGAGATTAACAACCAGTACTGGAACTATGAGGGAGACTATGATGTTTCCACCTATACCAAGAAATTCCAGCGTGCCTTCCGTGTATTTTATACCGCGATGAAGTCCGTTTCCGCAAACGACAACATTATGTTCTCTTTGGATCATTACTGGAACATGTTCCCTGAGGCGGCTCCTGTGGGAAAATATAAGGGAAAAGATGTAGTCTTGGCCTTCCACCATTTTGACAATCTGGAGGGACATATGGACTTCGGTTTAGCTTTACACCCCTATCCTTATCCCATTTCCTCACCGGCATTCTGGGATGATGATAAGACCGGAAAGGTTAACGATACCATTGATTCTCCCATTATCAACTTTAAGAATCTTCATGTGATTACCGACTTTATGCAGTTAGACAGCATGAAGAATAAAAAGGGAGAGGTTCGAAAGATTTTCCTTACCGAGGAAGGTTTCACCAGTATTCAAAAGGGACAGGATAAGTCGGATGAGCAGGCTGCAGCAGTAGCTTATTCCTACTATATTGTAGATAACAATCCTTATATTTCCGCGTATCTCATGAGTCGTCAGGAGGATTCCGATGATGAGGTAAAGCATGGACTGGCTTTCGGACTTTCCAGCATCGTGAACCATCAGTTGGTACATAAGAAGGCACACAGCGTCTTTAAGTACATTGATGACGCCAGTGCAACAGAGGGAACGGCAGACTTTGCCAGAGCCATTATTGGCATCGATTCTTGGGACCAGCTTATTCCAAACTTCCGTTTCCCTGGAAGATAAAGAATTGAAAATATAAAAGAATTGTAGAAATCAAAATATCTTTCTACGCAATATAGGTCTGAACCGGGGCACGCTCTCGCTAGCTTCGCCTCGTATCGGATACTAAGCGAAAAACTGCGTTTTACTTGTTTTTCGCAAGTATCGGGCTCAGACTACCCCGAATTCAGGCCTATATTGCTAAGAAAGCATCTTATAGCTTTTGATTTTTACAGTTCTTTTTTAGTATCTAGCGTAAAGTATGGATTTAGTATAGAGGGGAAAATATGGAAAAAGAATTGTTGCAATCAATTTTGGAGCTTGGAGGGAAGGGCTTATTGCTCTATCTTTTAGGAATGAACATCTTTTGCTTTTGTAGCTTTGCCTATGACAAATGGCAGGCGATACAAAAGGGATGAAGAGTGCCGGAAAAAGTCTTATTGGGTCTGGCTTTTATGGGCGGTGCCTTAGGCGGAATTCTGGGAATGTATCTTTGCAGGCATAAGACCAGAAAGCCAAGATTCCTAGTCTTGATGCCGGTGGCCTTGTTGCTATGGATTTATCTGATTTTTGGAAGAAAATAAAAAGGCGCTATGAAAATCAAAAAAATTTTCTATGCAATATAGGTCTGAATTGGGGCACGCTCTCGCTAGCTTCGCCTCGTAGGG
>CALHIC010000299.1 GCA_938030845.1 uncultured Oribacterium sp.
TTAGTGAGGTAAAAGCGGGTGATGAGGTTGTTGTGAAGTACACCGGAGAATTATCCGAGGTGGATTCCTTTACCGGAACCATCCTTTCTGTAAAGAAGGCCTAATAGAAAATTCACAAAGAAATCAATATTTTGCCTTATCCTTTCTAAGTCCCATAAAAAGCTAAAGGAGAACTATGGAAGAGCAAGAAATTATAGACTTATTATGGCAAAGAAAGGAAGAGGGGCTTGTTGCTTTGCAGGAGAATTTTAAGGCTTACTGCGGAAAGATTGCTTCTTCGGTGCTGTCTCAAAGAGAGGATGTGGAGGAGTGTCTCAATGATACCTGGCTGAAGGCCTGGCAGGCCATTCCTCCGGAACGCCCTCAATTTCTCAGAGCTTATCTGGGAAAAATTGTAAAGAATACTTCTATTAATAAACTGAAGATGTTGAAGGCTAAAAAACGTTTTTCCGAGGGCTTTACGGAAAGCGTGGAGGAGCTTGGAGAGGATTTGCATTTTTCCTCGGATAATGTGGAAGAGCATGTGAATCAACAGGCTTTGGTGGATGCCTTGAATCAGTTTTTGGAAAAGCAAAAGAAGGAAACGAGAGTTTTCTTTGTAAGAAGATATTTTTATCATGATGAGATACAGGAAATCGCAAAAGCCTTTCAAGTCACGGAAAGTAAGGTGAAAGTCAGCCTGCACCGTACCAGACAAGCTTTGGCAAAGTATTTAAAAGACGAGGGAATCGCATGAAAGACTGGGATTTTGTAGAAGCCTTTTCTCAAATCGATGATCGCTTTATAGAAGAAGCGGAAAATGAGAGAACAAGGAAAAAAATAAAAATATTTCCTATTCGGTATTTTTCTTCTGCAATTGCGGCTTGCTTTTGTCTGCTTTTCTTACTGCCTAATCTATCGAAGGAAACTGCCTATGCTTTGCAAAGCATACCGGGAATCGGTTCTTATTTTCAATTGATTACCTTCCGGAAATATTCCTTCGAGGACGGAAATCATAAGGCGGAAGTGGTAGTGCCGAAGCTGGAACAGGGAAGCGAAGAAAGCGAGATTAGGAATAGCGGAGAGACGGGAAACAAGGCGAATGCTTCT
>CALHIC010000300.1 GCA_938030845.1 uncultured Oribacterium sp.
CCGTACGTACAGTGCTGTGAGAGGACGGCGGTTAGTCGCCGCCTCCTACTCGATCCTCTATGCCGTATACAAGCTAAACGACATTTTATTTTATGCAAGCTTCTTTAGTAAAAGCTAAGCTTCTCGCTGTCTGTACATTAGTTATTGTACAGATCAACCATCTTCTTCAGCTTCTCATAACGCTCTCTAGCTTCCTGCTCGTTCTGCAGATCTAAAGCCTTTGCACGCTCCGGATTCTTCAGGGAAAGAGATAAGTAACGAACTTCGCCCTTTAAGAATTCCTGGTAAGATTCAAAGTTTGGCTCCTTGGAATTCAAGGTAAACTTCTTGTCTCCGCCAAGTGGGTTGTAAATGAAGTTGTTCCAGTATCCTGCCTCTACAGCCAGCTTCTCTTCTGTCTGTGCCTTAGCCATACCCTTCTTAATACCATGGTTGATACATGGAGAATAAGCGATGATTAAGGATGGTCCCGGATAAGCCTCAGCCTCGGAAATTGCCTTAACAGTCTGGGCCATATCAGCACCCATAGCAATGTGTGCTACATATACATAACCGTAGGACATAGCGATTCCTGCCAAATCCTTCTTCTTGGTTTCCTTACCGCCGGCAGCGAACTGTGCAACTGCACCGGTAGGAGTAGACTTGGAAGACTGTCCACCTGTGTTGGAGTAAACCTCGGTATCGAATACCATTACGTTGATGTCCTTACCGGAAGCAAGAACATGGTCAAGTCCGCCAAATCCGATATCGTAAGCCCAACCGTCTCCACCGAAGATCCACTGGCTCTTCTTGGAAAGGAAATCCTTGTGCTTTAACAAATCAACAGCTACTGCATCAGTCTTTCCGGAAAGAGCAGCTACTAACTTATCGGTAGCAGTTCCGTTTGTTGCACCAACAGAGAAGGTATCCAAATATTCCTTAGCTGCCTCTACAAGAGCGGCATCCTTATTTTCTTCTACAAGCTTCTCAACCTGCTTCTTTAATCTGTCACGGATAGCATTCTGTGCTAAAAGCATTCCGTATCCAAACTCCGCATTATCCTCAAAGAGAGAGTTATCCCATGCAGGACCCTGTCCCTTGGCATTTACGGTGTAAGGAGTTGATGGAGAAGAGTTACCCCAGATAGAAGAACATCCGGTTGCGTTACTGATGTACATTCTCTCTCCGAAGAGCTGGGTAATTAACTTCGCGTAAGGAGTCTCTCCACATCCGGGACATGCGCCGGAGAACTCGAAGAGTGGCTTCTTAAACTGAGATCCCTTAACGGTGGTCTCCTTAAACTTCGCAATAACCTCCTGCTTCTCAGGAAGCTCAACTGCGTAATCGAAGTACTTCTGACGATCCAGGTTGTCCTCGATTGGGGACATAACAAGAGCCTTCTCACCCTTCATTCCGGGACAAACGTTTGCACAAGATCCGCAACCAACACAGTCTAATACGGAAACCTTAATACCGAACTTGTAGTTAGGCATTCCGTTCATAGCCTTCTGCTGATCTGCCTCGGGAGCCTTAGCCGCCTCATCCTCGGTGTATGCAAATGCACGAATTGCTGCGTGAGGACATACATAAGAACAGAAGTTACACTGGATACAGTTATCAGGGTTCCATGCAGGAACGTTTACGGCAATACCACGCTTCTCATAAGCAGCAGATCCTACAGGAGTAGAACCGTCTACATAATCAGCAAATGCGGATACGGGAAGATTGTTTCCTTCCTGTGCGGAAACATGGTTCTGGATATTGTTTACGAAATCCAAAACATCCTTTCTTCCGGCAGTCTTGGTCTTGAACTCAAGTCCCTCATCTGCGCAATTGCTCCATTCCTTCTTTACTTCCACTTCTTCGAAGGCATTTGCACCGGCATCGATAGCAGCCCAGTTCTTCTTTACAACATCCTCACCCTTACGACCGTAGGTCTTCTGAGCGGCATCCTTCATTAACTTGTTAGCCTGCTCCTTAGGAATGATTCCGGTTAAAGTAAAGAATGCGGACTGAAGGATGGTGTTGATACGGGTTGGTCCCATTCCTGTCTCAATACCAATCTTAACACCGTTGATGATGTAGAACTTGATATTGTGGTCAGCCATATACTTCTTAACCTGTCCGGGGATGTGCTTCTCCACCTCATCCTTGGACCAAGTACAGTTCAATAAGAAGGTTCCGCCGTCTACAAGCTCCTGAACCATGTTGAACTTGGTCATGTAAGAAGGATTATGACAAGCTACGAAGTTAGCTCTCTTAATCAGGTATGTGGACTTAATCGGCTGATCTCCAAAACGAAGGTGAGACATGGTAACACCGCCGGACTTCTTGGAGTCATAGTCAAAGTAAGCCTGTGCGTACTTATCTGTGTTATCTCCGATAATCTTGATGGAGTTCTTGTTCGCACCAACAGTACCGTCAGCTCCAAGTCCCCAGAACTTACAGTTTACAGTTCCCTTTGGAGTAGTAACGATGGATGGTCCTTCCTGTAAGGAAAGGTGAGTTACATCATCGTTGATACCGATGGTAAATCTCTTCTTATCGGTATTGTTGTATACTGCTACGATCTGTGCAGGAGTAGTATCCTTGGAACCTAAGCCGTAACGTCCGGAAAGAACGGTTACATTCTTAAACTCGCTGGTGGAAAGAGCTGCTACTACGTCTAAGTATAAAGGTTCACCGATAGATCCGGGCTCCTTGGTACGATCCAATACGGAAATAGTCTTTACGGTCTTTGGAATAGCCTTTAAGAAAGCGTCAACAGCAAATGGACGATACAGTCTAACCTTGATAAGTCCAAGCTTTCTGCCTTCCTTCTCAGCCAAATAATCGATGGTCTCTTCAATGGTCTCGTTTACAGAACCCATAGCAATAATTACGTGCTCTGCATCCGGAGCTCCATAGTAGTTAAAGAGCTGGTAATTGGTTCCGATCTTCTTATTAACCTTGTCCATGTACTCCTGAACGATAGCAGGAAGTGCATCGTAATAAGGGTTGGAAGCCTCTCTTGCCTGGAAGAAAATATCAGGGTTCTGAGCGGAACCTCTCTCTACAGGGTGATTGGGGTTTAATGCGTTCTGACGGAATGCATCTACATATTCCCAATCCACCATATCCTTTAAGTCTTCGTAATCCCACTCTTCAATCTTCTGAATCTCATGGGAAGTACGGAATCCGTCAAAGAAGTTGATGAAAGGAATACGTCCCTTTAATGCTGCAAGGTGAGCTACAGGAGTTAAGTCCATAACTTCCTGAACGGAAGACTCACAAAGTAAAGCGGCACCGGTCTGACGACAAGCCATAACGTCGGAGTGATCTCCGAAGATGGAAAGGGCGTGGCTGGCAACAGCTCTTGCAGAAACATCAAATACACCGGGGAGCTGCTCTCCGGCAACCTTATAAATATCAGGGATCATAAGTAAAAGACCCTGAGAAGCGGTAAATGTTGTGGTTAAGGCTCCGGCTGCCAAAGCACCGTGTACCGCACCTGCAGCACCGGCCTCGGACTGCATCTCAGTAACCTGAACAGTCTCCCCTAAAATATTCTGTCTTCCCTCTGTTGCCCACTCATCCATATGCTCAGGCATAACGGAAGAAGGAGTAATTGGGAAAATCGCAGCGACCTCTGAGAACGCATAGGACGCATGTGCAGCAGCCTGGTTACCGTCCATGGTCTTCATTTTTCTTGCCATAAGTTTCCTCCTAAACTGAAATAAATAAAACCTCTACCTTTCCCCTTTTAGGGAAATCATACAAGGGAATACTAATCTATCCCCATGCTAAAATCAAGGAAAACGCTTACCGTTTTTGATTTAGTACAATAGCTATTTTTTTCACAAGTTTTTTTTCACTTTTTAAAGAAAAAAGCAGCCCTGAATTTCCGACAATTGTCAAAAAATTCAAAGCTGCCGTAAACCTTAGGTTCCGGGGCCGCCGGAAATAACATCCGCTTCCGTAGTGGGAACACTGTTATTCCCTACAGGTCCGTCATTGGAAACAACAGGATTCTCAGAGGCCTTGGTACTACTCTGGGTTTTACTCTCCTGTGCCTTGGTCTCTGCCGACTTAGTTTCTGTGCTTGCCGCATTGCTTGCTGACGTGCTTTCCGCTGCACTACTGCTTTCTACAGCATTTGCACTGTACTTCTTAGGAGTATGCCCCTTATAGCTGACATAATGATCTTTTACCTTCTCAGTCTTGCCGTCCTTGGTAATAATCTTATAGGCCTGCCATTCGGAGCCGGCGGAACCGTTACTTTCCTTACCCTGCTGAGGAGTAATGACCTGCACTGCCGGAACAGGAAGGTCTTTAATCTTCTCGGATTCCAATTCCCACTTCACTCCGCTGGGAAGTACAGGAATTCCGTAGATCTGTACTGTTGCGGTTTGGTTGGAATACCAGGCACGAATACCGATGGCATGCTTGGAATCATTCACAAACTTAAAATCCGGTCCCGGCCAAGATACCGTAGCATCCGTACCGGGGGTCACATAGTTAGGGGCAAAGGTGTGGGATCTGCGATAGGTCGTGGTTAATCCGGAGCGGAATACCGCATTGTACAGAGTGGAAGAAATCTGGCAGATTCCTCCTCCTACCTCTTCTACAACTTCTCCCTGATTATAAGCCGCAGCCGCCTTATAGCCCTTTTCTGCAGTTCTCTGCCCTACTACACCGTTAAAGGAAAACTCCTCTCCGGGCTGAAGAACAGTACCGTTTACTGCCTCTGCCGCAAGACGAACATTGGTGTTTCTCAGTTCATTGGAAGTAGTTTTGGTGGTAAAGCTGGCAATAATCTTATACTGATCCTTAATGGATGCAGTGGAGGCTGCAATCTTCTCCCCTTCTGTGGTGATTTCAGAAGAAAATTGCTTATTGTTTAGAGCAGTTAAAATTCCTTTAGCAGTATCATCAACATTTACCGCATAACCGTCCTTACTGCCGCCAAATTCAAACTCTCCTGTGGATTTATTATATTTGGTAATATCACCATTCTTGGGGGACATCTTCCAAACAATGGCTAGCTGATTTACATAATCCGTAATTTTATCGGAAAAGTCAGGAAGTTGCAGAATATAGTCCGCATGAATCTCAGTGGAACTTTCAGCTGTAGTCTCTTCCTCTTTTTTCTTCTTCTTTTTCTTTTCGGTGGAACTTTCTTCCGTGCTACTTTCTGTAGCCTTTTCCTCCTGATACTTCGTATAAATCTGATCTACAAAGTCTGTAATACTGTCAGAAAGAACATCGGGAATTTCAAATTCCGTCTTACTTGGTCGGATGCTCACATCAGATAAGGTATTTTTAACCTTTACCACCTCTTCGGTTCCCTGATCGTCAATACCGTCTTCGCTTTTATTGTCTTCCGCCTTTGGAAATTCCGGCATGGAAAAATAATCAATATTCGGGTTAGCATTTTTTACCACAAGATGCCAGGTATAAGATTTCTTCAAGAAATCAATAACCTGCTCCTTGGTCATTCCCTTTAGATTTAAAAGTTCCGCTCCCGGTTTAAAGGCGGAATAATCCAAATACAAATCTTCATGAATGGCATTGGGGTCTATATACTCCGTTTCAGCAACAGTGGTCTCCGCTTCATGAAAAAAGCCGGCATTCCGGCTTAAAGCAAAGACTGCAGCCGCACTTCCGAATAGGGCAACTGCGGCTATAATAATAGGAAGATGGCCATTGTTCTTGGGGCGTCGTCCACCGCTTCTACCATTACTTCGTCCACTACGGGCCCCTTTATCGCTATAGCTGTACTGGGCACTTCTGCTTCTTGAACCGCCCTTTGCTCTACTAATTCCTTGAGATAATCTTCTTTC
>CALHIC010000301.1 GCA_938030845.1 uncultured Oribacterium sp.
CGCTATCCACTTTCCTCTATACAAGCCTTAAAATTCGCGGCAAAAAGAATATTTTTCTTTTCATAGGATAAACGAAAATGTATAGCATGACAAATTCTGAAAACTTATAATTCGCCATAATTATAGGAAATTTAAATATGTATTTGTATGATTTCCCTCATTGAAAAAGAGAGCCTATCGGCTCTCCTGAAGCTGATATCTCTCTTCTGTATACCTTTATCTGTCTGCCTCTTATGCCTCCTCCGCCAAAGACTGGGCATATTCCGAGGGAGACATATCACATTCCTTTTTAAACTGTCGGGAAAAATAATGAATGGAGGAATAGCCCAGCTGGTCAGCAATCTGGGTAAAGTTTAGCTGTCCCTCTCGAATCATCCGCTTTGCGGTATCCACTTTCATTTTATGGAAGAGCTCCATCACCCCCATGCTTCCCACCTCCTGAAAGAGCTTTTGCAAATGGGAGCGTCCCAAAAGCATATCTCTGCAAATCTCTTCAATCGTCAGCTTATCCTGCAGTCTTCTTTCCAGATACTCCACCACACTGTTATAAAGCTCCCGTTTTCGATTTCCCTTTTCCACAAAATACTCCGTACTTCTCCCCGGCAAGGGCAAAGAAAAATATCTTCTGTACAGGGAAATCAAAAACTCCGCCAAATACTGCCGAATCAACTGTTGCCCGCCGAAGTTCTGCTCAGAAGAAAAAAGTAACTTCTTCTGGTACGGCTGATCCATTCTTCCGCTGAAAACATTGCTGCCTTCCTGAATGATTTTCGATAAAATCCGCTTTTCCTGCTCCGTAACCGAAAGACATTTTCTGCGAAAATGCCAAAGGGCAGGACTGTGACAGTAAAAGCTGATGACCACAAGGCTAGGGGCACTCTTTCCATTGGTTAAGACATTATGAAACTCATTGGGTTCATGAAATAAAATCTCTCCCTTTTTCAGGGGAATCTCCTTCTCTCCCGCAATAGCGGTGATTTCTCCGGAATCCACACAAACAAACTCCCAAAAGGGATGAGCCTCTCCGGGAAAAGCAAAATCTTTATGGTATTGAAAATAATGAAGAGAAACCAGTTCTTGAATCTCTATAGAATCCTGTAGATACACGCTTTCGTAATCCATTCTTACCTCCCCAAACTTGCCTTCCCCCCTAATGCCGTCTACCATCGCCATACTATTCGATTATACCAATTAAATCGCCAATCATGCAAATATATATTCCCATTTTTTATGCTTTTTGCACTAAAATACAGGATAGATTTAGAAAATATACAGAGGAGCAGCATTATGGGAAAAAGAACAGGACAATTAACTCTTCCCGGAGAAGAGAATTTTTTTGAAGAAACCAAGGAACTGGTGGAGCGTTTAGGAGCGGATGCCATCAGAGACAGTGACGGCACCCATTTGGATCCAAAAAGCAAAACCCTGCCGGTTAAAATTTACAGCACCTATTTTGTAGCCAGAGGGCACAATGAATTTGCCAAAAAGCATCCGGAGGAGTGTCAGCAATTTTACCTGATGTCAAAGCCTCTAACCGCCTATTCCTCCCACTTGGAAATCCCCTATATGGAAGGCTTCTTTCCAAAGCAGGTAAGTCCGGACTTTGACCATGATCCGAAAAAATGGTGGGAGCTTATAGACCGTAGTACAGGGGAAGTGGTAGAGCCCTCCCTTTGGAGTTTAAAAACGGAAAAGACGGAGGAGGGAAATCAGTATCTCCTGATTCTGGAAAATGCTCTTCCCTTCCATCGTTATACCCTGAGCTTTTTGGCCTATGCCCTTTGGGACCCCACAGAACTTTATAACCACATTACCAACCAATGGGGAGATAAGCCCGGAGACATCCCTTTTGACATTCGGAAGCCCCACAGTAAGACCTTCGCTAAATCCTGTCTCAGCCAGTGGCTGGCAGAGCATCCGGATACGGATGTGGTGCGCTTCACCACATTTTTCTACCATTTTACCCTTCTCTTCAATCATGAAGAAAAGGAAAAATATGTGGACTGGTTTGGCTATGGAAACACCGTTTCCACAGATGCTTTAGAGGCCTTTGAAAAGGAGTACGGCTATGCTCTTCGGCCGGAGGATTTGGTGGACGAGGGATATTTCAACAGTACCTTCCGCATTCCCGGCAAGGCTTATCTGGATTACATGGATTTTATTCAACGCTTTGTTGCAAAGGAAGCCAAGGAGCTGGTGGAGCTTTGCCATAAAGAAGGTAGAGAAGCCATGATGTTCCTGGGAGATAACTGGATCGGTACGGAGCCCTACGGAAAATATTTTTCCTCCATCGGCTTAGACAGCGTGGTGGGAAGTGTAGGAGGAGGGGCAACCCTTCGTCTGATTTCCGACATTCCAGGAGTCCGTTATACCGAAGGGCGTTTCCTTCCCTACTTCTTCCCGGACAGCTTCTCCCCCGGTATGCATCCTGAAAAGGAAGCAATAGAAAACTGGATCAGTGCAAGACGGGCCATTTTCAGAAGTCCCATTGACCGCATCGGTTACGGCGGATATTTAAGCCTGGCCTACAAATTCCCCGCCTTTTTGGACACCATGGAAAAGGTGGCGGAGGAATTTAGAGAAATTCATCAGGAAGTAAAGGGGCAGAAGGCCTACAACAAATGTAAGGTGGCCATCCTGAATGCCTGGGGAAAAATTCGCTCCTGGCAGGCTTACATGGTGGCTCACGCCCTGTATTATCAGCAGATTTACAGCTATTTCGGTATATTGGAAGCCCTGTCCGGTATGGCGGTGGAGGTGGAGTTCCTCTCCTTTACCGATCTTTTGGAAAATGGTATCCCAAAAGACATTGATGTCATCCTGAATGCGGGTGATGCAGGTACCTCCTGGTCCGGTGGAGAAATCTGGCAAAATGAAAGGCTTTGCACCATGCTGCGGCAATTTGTCTATGAGGGTGGCGGCTTTATCGGTGTGGGAGAACCCTGTGCTACGCAGTATCAAGGCAGCTTCTTCCAGCTTTCCGATGTCCTCGGTGTAGAGAAAGAGCTGGGCTTCAGCCTTTCTACAGACAAGTATTTTAAAACGGAAAAAACCGCTCACTTCCTATTGGAAGACTTCTCCAAAGAAGAGCTTTCCTTTGGGGAAAGCAAGAAAAACATTTACGCAACGGATAAAGATACAGAGATTTTGGAATACAGCGACGGTTCTGTACACCTTTCTGCCCATGCTTTCGGAAAGGGACGAGGCATCTATATGGCAGGACTTCCCTACTCTCCAAAAAACACCAGGCTTCTTTTACGAGCACTTTTATACAGCTTCGGTAAGGAAAATGAATATGCTCTCTACCAGGCCACAAACCCTAACTGTGAAGTGCATGCCTATCCGGAAAAGGGACTGCTTGCAGTTTTAAACAATAGTCAAGTGCCTCAAGATACCGGCTATTATGACGGAAAGGGAAGGCTACAGGAAATCCATTTGGAAGCCGGGGAAATGCAGTGGCATAGGGCAGAAAAACTGTAAACTATATACGTAAAAGAATAACAAAAAATAAAGCAGAAAAGTACATAACATGATAAGCCGGGACAGCACGCAGCCAAAAGGACAAATGCTTTACACAATCGTATAAAGATTATTTAGGAAATTCTCCCTATACTTAGAAGAAAATAACAGATGTTTTTGTTCCTTCTATATAATTCATAAAAAATAAGAAGAAGCAGAACAAAAAGAGGAAATCCCCTATAGTAAGCAAGGGATTTTTCCGGAAAACGGAGGAAAAAATGAAAAGAAAATTATTGTACCCCATCGCCGTAATGGCATCCTTAGCCCTTGCGCTTACAGCATGCGGCGGCAGCCAAGCAAAGGAAAGTGCAAAAAATGAAAAGGGCGAAAGCAAGGCTGATGCAGGTAGTGAAGCTGCAAAGGCTGATGCTTCCGCACAGAGTGGAGACGGATTAGTATACTGGTCCATGTGGGAGGCTACAGAGCCACAGGGGCAGGCTTTAAAGGAAGCGATTGACGCTTTCACCAAGGATACCGGCATTGCCGTAGATGTTCAGTTTAAGGGAAGAACCGGAATCCGTGAAGGATTACAGCCCGCACTTGATGCCGGAACCAACATTGACCTTTTCGATGAGGATATCGACCGTGTAAACAAGACCTGGTCTGCTTATCTTTTAGATTTAGAAGAATTGGCAAAGGCAAATGACTACGAGAAAACCGCAAATGCAGGCCTTATCGCGGCTTGTAGAGAAGTAGGCGGAGGAACTTTAAAGTCTATTCCTTACCAGCCAAATGTATTTGCTTTCTTCTACAATAAGGCAATCTTCGATGAAGCAGGCATTAAGGAAGTACCAAAGACCTGGGAAGAGCTGGATAAGGCTTGTGCTTTAATCAAGGAGAAGGGCTATGCTCCTATCACCAGTGATGACGCTTACATCTTAAGCAGCTTCGGATACCACCTGTCCAGAATCAACGGTTATGAGAAGGCCTCTCAGATTGTAAAAGAGGGAAAATGGGATGATCCTTCCGTTCTTGCAGTGGCTAAGGCTTATGAAGACTTTGCTAAGAAGGGCTATTTCTCCGAGAGCATTGCTTCCAATGTTTGGCCGGCAGGGCAGAACCAGGAATTGGCTGCAGGAACTGCTGCAATCTACTTAAACGGTTCTTGGCTTCCAAACGAAGTGAAAGACATTGCCGGCGACGACTTCCAGTGGGGATGCTTTAGCTATCCTGCAGTAGAAAATGGAGTAGATGGCGTTGAAGCGGCAAACTTCGGAGCACAGGTATTGGCAATCAACAAGAATTCCAAGCATGCTGAAGATGCATTCAAGTTAATCACCTACTTCACCAAGGGTAAGTACGACCAGAAGCTTTCCGAGATGTCTTTGGGAATTCCTGCAGACAGCGACAATAAGGAATGGCCTGAGATTTTATCCTCTGTAAAGCCTGTTATGGAGAGCTTAAAGACTCGTTATCCATGGGCAGCTTCCGCAGAAGATAATGCGGATATGACTCCGATCTTAAAGGAGAACTTCACAAAGCTTTGCGGCGGCAGCATCACTGCTGAAGAGTTTGTAAAGAATTTACAGAAGTAATGAAATAGTAAAACGACATTTGACGCTGTGAAAAAAGGAAATCAGGGCCCTCCTCTAATCCGGGGAGGGAAATGCCCTAAAACTTCTTTTTTCACAGCCAATTTTTTAGGAGGCTACAGTGAAAAAGAATTCTGCTATACTATTTGCCTTTGTCAGTCCTGCGGCAATTCTCTTTCTTTTGGTGTTTCTTTATCCCATCCTGAGAACCTTGTGTATGAGTTTCTTTAAGATCGACGGGGTAACGGATACCTTTTCAAAATGGCAATTTGTGGGATTGGAAAACTATCAAAAGCTATTAAGCACCACCCTTTTCCGGATTTCTATGGGAAATCTCTTCCGGATTTGGGCTTTAGGGGGAATCCTGGTGCTCAGCCTTTCCCTTCTTTTTGCCGTAATTATAACCTCCGGCATTCGTGGCAAAAGCTTTTTCCGTGCCATGATTTATCTTCCCAATATTGTTTCTGCAGTAGCCTTAGCCACCATGTGGCTCCAGTATGTTTACAGCCCGAAATTCGGCTTATTGAAGAGCTTTTTCACCATGCTTCATCTGGACAAGCTGGCCAAGATTCAATGGCTGAGCAATGACCATAAGTTTATGGCTCTTTTGATTGCCTATTGCTTCGGTATGGTGGGCTATCATATGTTGATTTTTGCCAGCGGTATCGAGAGAATCAGCGGAGACTACTTTGAAGCTGCCACCTTAGACGGCGCCAATCGGCTCCAGCAATTCCGACACATTACCCTTCCTCTTTTAAAGGGAATGTTCCATACCAATATCACCATGTGGTCTGTCAGCAGCGTAGGCTTCTTCGTCTGGTCCCAGCTTTTCTCCACGGTAACGGCGGATACCCAGACCATTACTCCTATGGTCTATATGTATATGCAGATTTTCGGAGCGGGAAACAGTGTTACGGAGCGAAATGCGGGAATCGGAGCCGCGGTGGGGGTTTGCTTAAGCCTTTGCGTAGTCCTAATCTTCCAGCTTTGTAACCGCCTTTTCCGGGACAAGGATTTGGAGTTCTAGATTTGCTGAAAATACTATCGCTAAGATTCTAAAGTATTTTCCGTTATAAAAAATCTTATTCCTAAATCCAGGATAGCTAAATCATTTTTTCAAAAGTCCATAAAGCTAGTCTGTGTAAAGATAGAATAGGAACGTAAACAAGAAGGAGAAACAATATGTCATTCTTTTCCAAAGAAAAAACTTATAGAGAACCCATACGCTGGCAGAAAGAGCTGCGTTTAGCCCCTGCTTATCTGTTGCTTTTGATTTGGATTTTCTTCACCGTGATATTGCTGGGTTGGGTGGTTTTAGCCAGTTTTTCCACCACCAAGGAAATCTTTGCCAATAAATTGCTTTCCTCCGGTTTCCACTGGGAGAATTACGAAAAGGCCTGGGTCAATTCCGATGTATCCACCATCTTTTTTAACTCTCTCTTTTATTCTCTGAGCTCCGTTTTTCTTTTGGTTGTAGTCTGTGCCCCGGCAGCCTATGCCCTCTCCCGCTTTTCCTTTAGGGGAAATCAGCTCATGCAAAATGCCTTTGTGGCCTCCATGGGTGTACCGGTAGTAATGATTGTCCTTCCTCTCTTTGCCATGGTGGCAGGACTGGACATTTTGAATCATGTAATTCCCAACAAACTCACCCTGATTTTCCTCTATGTGGGCATCAATGTACCTTACACCACGATTTTCCTGATGGGATTTTTTGCCAATATTTCCAGAGCCTTTGAAGAGGCTGCCGCCATTGACGGTTGTCCTCCCGGAAAATGCTTTTGGCAGATTATGCTGCCTATGGCACAACCGGGCATTATCACTGTCAGCATTTTTAACTTTATCAATGTCTGGAACGAGTACTTCATTTCCCTGATTTTCGGAAACTCCGACCAGGTGCGTTCTGTGGCGGTTGGACTCTACTCCATGATTAACTCCATGAAATATACCGGAGACTGGGCAGGGATGTTTGCCTCTGTCATCATTGTCTTCTTACCCACCTTTGTACTCTACCTCTTCCTTTCCGAGCGAATTATTGCCGGAGTAACCGGAGGCGGTGTAAAGGGATAAAAAAGGAAATACTTGCAGCGCACAGCTGCAGTTTTTTCCTCATGCTATTTTTTGAAAAGGAAGTCCTATGAAAAACAAATTAACAAACGAAGAATTGCAAAATGCCCTTTCCCGATTCACTTTGGAGGGAGAGGTAAAATCCTGTATCCCCTACGGTTCAGGGCATATCAATGATACCTTTTTGGTGGAAGCCGACAGAAACTATATTCTGCAACGAATCAACAGTGAAATCTTCACAAAGCCCAGGGAGTTAATGGAAAATGTAGACTTGGTCTGCCGCTTTATGACGGAAGAAATCAAGAAACAGGGCGGAAATCCGGAGCGGGAAAGCTTGCAGATTATCAAAACTAAGGACGGAAATCTTTATTACGAAGACGAGAAGAAGAATTTTTTCCGAATGTATCTCTATATTACCGACTGTAAGGCCTTCGACCTTGTGGAAA
>CALHIC010000302.1 GCA_938030845.1 uncultured Oribacterium sp.
CCCACCGTTACGGCAATGTGCCAGGAATACTGAAAACTTCCGTTTCTCAGCAGATAAACCGTCACTACCACAGCAGAAAAAAGAACCAATACAAGGATCATTTCCTTATCTTTAAAAAAGGGAAGCAGGGTTTTCGTCAAAGATTCCAACTGTTCCGTAAGATCGGCAGAGGCCGTAAAAAGCTTTTCATTCTGCTGAATAAAGCTGAGGTAAAAATATAAAAAGCACCCTAAAGCCAGAGGTAAAAAGGCCGTAAAGCCCATAGTCAGCCCTACAAAAATCGGCAAAAAATAATGGATTTTCAAAAGAAAGCAAAAGGGCATCAAGGCGATGAGGATGGCATATTTTCCCCTGATACTGCTTTGCAATAAAAACAAGAACAAAAAGATGCCCCCGGAAACAATTAAGAGCAAAAGGGATTGCTGATAAAAATAGGACATCAAAATTACGCCCAGAAGCATCGGCAAAGTAGAAAAGGGAAGAAAAAAGGAAATCAAACTAAAAAATAAAAGAAAAATCGGATGAGCCAGCTTTCCCACCATGGAAAAATGGCGAGTTAAGGAAAAAAAGATAAGAAAAGCCAGACAGGAACGAAAGATAGGAACCATCCAATAATCCTGCTGTCCATATATCTTTTGACATTTTTCTTTGAAAAGTCGAAAACCGTTCATACTCCTACTCTCTCCCTATCTTACTCGTCCAACCAATCCGCCTCATCATCCAGCCACTCTTCTTCTCCCTTTGGTTTGGGAGCAGCATTTTTCTGAACAGCTTTTCCTCCGTCCTTCAGCCTTCTAGCCTTAGCCAATCTTTCCGATCTTGTATAAAGCGGTGCTAAATCCAGTTTAGCTCCCTCTTTCTTCATTTGCAGTACCACTTCCTGAGCCTCTTCTCTGGCTTTTTGAACGATATTGTCTTTTTCTTCTTTTTTCCTAAATTTTTCCGTTCTCTTTGCCGTAGACAAAAGAAGCAAATCTTCTAAGCGTTCACGATAGAGCAGACTGTCTTCATAGGCTCTTTCATAGGAATAATAGGAAACAATGGAAATAAGCACAATAGCACAAACCATGCCCAGGAAATAGAGAAGGGAAATTCTCTTTCCCAGATCCATCATATATTGAAAATCCAGCTTTTGGAGAATATTTTCTATTTCCATAAGAAAATAGGCCAGCAAAAGCAGGAAGAAGATTCCTGTATATTGAAGGATTCCCCGCAGTACCCGATTGGAAATATAATCTTCCCTATAGTACTTGGCCGTATCCAGAGCCTCCTGCCCTATTTCCTTTTCCAGCATGGCGATCTGCACCATGGCTATGATTTTCCTCTGATCCAACATCAATATCCCCTTGCCTGTCTGGCCCTTTCCGCATAAGGCGAACTCGGGAATTCTCCTACCACCGAGTCAAAGTTCTGATTCGCCTCAGTGGTATTGCCCATGGTTTGCTGTATTCTTGCCAACAGGAATAAGTTCTCCGCCTCTCTTCGAATCTTTACACTCCAGGTATAATCCTGTAAAGCTTCCTCCAGACGACCTGCATTCCATGCCGTACTGCCCAATTCCTGCAAACGAAGGTACACACTTCCCTCCATCTGGGACTTAATGGAAGATAGCATGGAAACCAGACTTTCATCCGTAATGGCACTTTGATCCAGGGCCGTGTATAACTGAGCCGCCTGTGTCAAATCCCCTGTGGAAAGAGCATTGTTAATACCTATAAGACTTTGATATTGCGCCATAAAGGAAGCGTTTTGGTTCTCATAACGATCCAGCTTCTCCTTCATCTCATCATACTCTTTTTGCAGGCTGGCATTGGCCGCAGACAAATCACCCATCTTCTGATTCGCAGCATCCAGCTTTTCCGTATAGGATATCATTTCCTGATTGTTTTTGCTATTGGCTCTTCTGATTCCTGCCGGAAGCATCAAAAGATAAAAAACAAAAAGGGCAATCACCACGCCCAGAAGGAGCAGGGCAGAAACCGCCCAGGGGGAAATCTGCTTAACCTCCTGGGGCATCATCACATCATCGTCCATCATTTTCCTATGGGAAAATACATTCCGAAGACGACTCTGCTCCACCTCCGCTCTACCAGTCTTTTTCTTCACATAGTCCATAAGAACGAGAGCCTTGGGATTGTTTCTGTCAATCTTCAGCACCAGATAAAGACTCTTTCCCGCCTTTACCCACTCGCTTCTTCTCATGTAGAGAAGAGAAAGTAAGATGTGGGCCTTCACATAGTTCGGACTGTCTACGATAACCTGATTCAGCTGAAAAACCGCCAAGTCTTCGTTATTATGCTGGGCATAGTCCAAGGCTTGATTGTAGCGCTTTACATTATCAGAGCAAATGCGTAAAATAGCCGGCTTTCTTTGAATCTGCTCCAAAAAATAATCCGCCGGATTATCCTCCGGCAAAAGATTCATGCTGATGACCCATTGCACCAGGGCATCCGCCACTTCTCCCATCTCAAAAAAAATAAGCCCCAACAGATTTCTTGCTTCCCTTTGGTACTTATCAAAATGCAAGGCCTTCTTCAACAGCTCCGCGGCACCGCTTAAGTCCCGAAGTCTGGCTCTTTCCAGTCCCAGGTTATAATAACAGTTGGCTATCCGTTCCAGGGTAATATCATATTTCATGACGGATCGTTCCCCTTCTTTAAAGCCTCTTCCATAAGCTGTGTCATCAAATCATTCATATCGGTAAGGTCCACCTTGAGAATGGCATCCTCTAACTGATCCACATCCAAGCTGGGTTTAAACCTTTTTATCTCATCCTCGAAATTAATCATTGCACTCCTTTATTTTTAAAACTGCTCAATTTTAAAAAAAGAACAGTTTATACTTTACTTTGCAAATGTGCAGTTTTTGTGAAAAGCATTGACTCCCCTATACTTCTTCTATAGAATCCCAAACAGTTTCAATGGGAAAATGCCTTTGCATGAAATTCTAACATAAGTCAAAATGGCATTCAAGTTTAGAGAAAAGGGAATTATGGAAAGTTTTATTACATTTTTTACAGCACATTTTGAAAAATTTCTTTCTCGGGAAATGATGGTCTTCTTTTTATCCATGATGCCCGTTATCGAACTGCGTGGCGGTTTGATTGCCGCCTCCTTACTGAAGGTAAATTATATACAAGGCTTACTATATTGTTTAATCGGAAATATCCTCCCCATCCCCTTTGTCCTTTTCTTCTTTGCCAAGATCGTGGAGCTTATGGAGAAGTCTTCCATCACAAGACCTTTGGCATCCTGGTTTAGAAAAAAGGTAGATAAGCATAAGGATGCCATTGATAAGGTGGACTTCTGGGGTCTGGTTCTCTTTGTGGGAATTCCTCTTCCCGGTACCGGAGCATGGACCGGAGCCATGGTTGCCAGCCTTTTAAAGATGAATCGAAAAAAGGCATTCTTAGCCATCGGTATCGGGGTCTGCCTTGCAGCAGGGATTATGTCCTTACTAAGCTACGGCTTGTTGGGGAAGCTGGTGTAGAGGAAAGCCGGTGTAGAGGAAAGTATCTATGAAAAACTGAGGATTTCCGGTTTTCTGATAAATTTTCATTTAACTTTCATGATATATTTTTAAGGATTGACATAAATTTACAATAGTTATATAATCCAGAGGTTCCATTGCAGAGGTATCGAAGTGGTCATAACGAGGCGGTCTTGAAAACCGTTTGTCCGCAAGG
>CALHIC010000303.1 GCA_938030845.1 uncultured Oribacterium sp.
CTATGGTGAGGTTTTATGAAATTAATTAGTTTTGCAATTCCCTGTTATAATTCCGCGGCCTATATGCGGAACTGCATTGAAAGCATTCTTCCCGGAGGAGAGGAAGTAGAAATCATCATTGTTGACGATGGTTCTAAAAAAGACAATACCCTGGAAATCGCCAAGGAATACGAAGAGAAATATCCCGGCATTTGCAAGGCTGTTCATCAGGAAAACGGCGGCCACGGAGAGGCGGTGAACACCGGTCTTCGAAATGCCAATGGACTATATTTTAAAGTAGTAGATTCGGATGACTGGTTGGATTCCAAGGTGCTTTTAGAGGTTTTGGAAAGAATTCGGAATTTAACCCTTTCCGGTGAATCCATTGATATGCTGGTAGCCAACTTCATCTATGATAAGGTGGGACAGGAGAATAAAAAGGTCATGTCCTATGCCAATGCTTTCCCCGAAGATAAGGTTTTTGGCTGGGCTGAAATGAAGAACTTCCACCTGGGACAGTACATTTTAATGCATTCCGTTATTTACCGGACCAAAATGCTAAAGGATTGCGGCTTGCAACTCCCCAAGCACACCTTCTATGTGGATAATCTTTTTGTTTACGAACCTCTTCCCCATGTTAAGAAGATTTACTACCTAAATCAAAATCTTTACCACTATTACATCGGTAGAGAGGATCAGTCCGTAAATGAAACCGTTATGATTTCCCGTCTGGACCAGCAGTATAGGGTAAACCGTCTGATGATTGATTGCTGTGATGTCCTTAAGGTACAGCCCAAAAAGCTTCGGAAATATATGATTTTGTATTTGGAAATCATTACCACCGTATCTTCTGTTCTGGCCATCAAGTCCGGCACGGAGGAAAACCTGCAAAGAAAGAAGGAGCTTTGGGCAGAGCTTCGGGAGAAGCACTTCCCCCTATGGTGGAGAATGCGTTCCGGCTTCCTTGGACAGGGGGTAAACCTTCCCGGAAAGATCGGAAATAAGTTAACCATTCTGGCGTATAAGCT
>CALHIC010000304.1 GCA_938030845.1 uncultured Oribacterium sp.
CTTCCTGTGTAATCAGGGAGCGGATGTTTTCCGCCTGGATGCGGTTCCTTATATTTGGAAAAAGCTGGGTACAAACTGTCGAAACCTTCCGGAGGTACATACATTAGTTCGCATCTTCCGTATGGCGATGGAAATAGTGGCTCCCGGTGTATTGCTTTTGGGAGAAGTGGTAATGGAGCCTCAAAAGGTAGTTCCTTACTTCGGAAGTCTGGAGAAGCCCCAGTGTCACATGCTGTATAATGTTACCACTATGGCATCTACCTGGCATACCGTTGCTACTCAGGATACCCGTTTGATGCAGCACCAGCTTGGCCAGGTCTTTGCCCTTCCGAAGGACATGGTATTCCTGAATTATCTTCGTTGTCATGATGATATCGGTTGGGGACTGGACTACGCTTTCCTGGAGCAGTTTTCCATTACGGAGATTCCGCATAAGGCCTTTTTAAATGCTTATTTCAGAGGCTTTACGGAGGATTCCGATGCAAGAGGAGAGCTGTATAATGATGATCCGGTACGGGGAGATGCCAGACTCTGCGGTACCACCGCATCTCTTTGCGGATTGGAAGCGGCTGCCTATGAAAAGGATGAACACAAGATAAAAGCAGCCTTACAGCTGGATTTAATGCTCCATGCCTTTTTGCTGAGTCAGTCCGGTATACCGGTACTTTATTCCGGAGATGAGATTGGACAGGAAAATGACTACAGCTATCATGAGGATAACATCAAGAAGGTAGATTCCCGTTATCTTCATCGTGGCAATTTCCCATGGGAAAAGGCGGACAAGAGAAAGAAAAAAGGCAGCATAGAAGAAAAGCTTTTCACCGGTTTGAAGAAGCTGGAGGATTTAAGAAGAAAGCATAAAGCATTTTCAACTATGGCGGATACTTGGATTATTGATACAAAGAATATCCATGTCCTTGCCTTTGGAAGATATTATGAGGGGGAAAAGATTCTCTGCTTCTACAACTTTGCAAGGTCTGAGCAGGTGGCCTATGTGTCCGAAGTGGAGGATTACGTGGATCTACTTTCCGGAAAGTCCTGTAAAGCAAGAGACCTTGTCCTTCCTGCCCATGGATTTTTGTGGTTGAAAACCTCCTTTGTTTAAAGAGGAAAGTTTATGAAGATACTGGAAGGACTTTCCGCCTTTTCAGGCATTGCCATGGGGCCGGTACATTTTAAAAGGAAGCTTCAATTTTCCTACCTAAAAAAATCCGAAGAAGGCATAGAGGAGGAAAAAAGGAGGGGAAAAGAAGCCTTTTTAAAGTCGATAGCGAAGGAAGAAGAATATTATCAAAAGGCCCTTTTGGAGATGCAGAATGAAGATGCAAAGATATTTTCTGTTCATGCGTTAATGCTTTCCGACGAAATTCTGCAAAACAGTGTATTTAGCTTGGTACAAAAGGGTCATACAATGGAATATGCGGTGAAAAAAGCCTTTAGCAAACAAGAAAGGCTTTTTCGGCGTATGGAGGATCCATATTTTCGGGAACGTGCGGAGGATATGCAGGATATTCTGAACTTGATGCTTTCTATTTTAAGCGGAAAGGAAGTCGCAACCAAGGAAGAGCCTTGTGTTTTATTGGCAGAGGACCTTGGGCCATCGGACACCATTCGTTTTCCGAAAGATAAGCTGTTGGGATTTATTACGGAGAAGGGATCCTTACAAAGTCATACGGCGATTCTGGCGGCATCCTTGGGAATCCCGGCTTTGGTACAATGCAAGGGACTGAAGGGCATAGAAGACGGAGAATACTGTATTATTGACGGTGAAAAAGCGGTGGCTTATTTTTCTCCTACGGAGGAAGTGCTGGCTTATTACCGGGAGCTTATGGAAAAAAAGAAAGAAGAACGGCAAGAGCTTGAAAAACTGAGAGATGAGGATTGTATCAGTTTAGACGGAAAGCGCATAAAATTATATGGCAATATGTCGTCTCCGATAGATGCCAAGAAGCTGCTAAAATCCGGTGCTGAAGGAATCGGTCTGTATCGTACGGAATTTTTATTTTTAGAGGAAGGAAAGCTTCCGTCCGAGGAAAAACAGTTTCAAAGCTATCGGGAAATCTTGGAGGAAATGAAAGGGAGAGAAGTCATTATTCGAACCTGTGATTTGGGGGCGGATAAGGTACTTTCTTATCATGCCGGTGCAAAGGAAGAAAATCCTGCTCTAGGTCTTCGGGGCATTCGCTTTTGCCTTATGGAAAAGGAGATGTTCTGTACGCAAATAAGAGCTCTATTACGGGCTTCCGCCTTCGGCAAGCTTTCGGTGATGCTTCCGATGATCAGTAGCTTGGAAGAAGTTAGAGAAAGCAAAGCCTTATTCCATAAATGCAGGACTGAGCTTGAAAAACAAGGGATTCCCATAGCGGAAAGAATTCCCTTAGGGGTGATGATAGAAACTCCGGCAGCAGTATTTATAGCGGAGGACCTGGCTAAAGAAGTTGATTTTTTCTCTATAGGTACCAATGACTTATCCCAGTATCTTTTGGCGATAGACAGACAAAATGCCATGGTACACAGTTTTTATCATAAAAAGCATCCTGCTATTCTGAGAGCCATCAAAGAAGTGGCGGAAAAGGGAAAGCAGGCGAGAATATCGGTGGGAGTCTGCGGAGAATTTGCTGCTGACCCGGATTTCACCGCTTTCTTTCTTCATTTGGGAGTGGATAAATTGTCCATGAACGGGCCTTCCATCTTGCCGATAAAGAAGAAAATTCTTTGCTGTGACAGTAGCAAAGAATATGACAGAATTCCATAACATTTTTCTGTATTATCACAACATTTTTCCATATTATATTTTCCTGCCGGAAGTATAATATGGGGTAGAATATTGTTTTCAAGAGCGAAGCTGGAGAAGAAAGATTTTTTCGAAACCGATTTGGGTATGCTTTTTTGAAGCTGATTCCAGGAAGGTTTTTGTGCGGAGGCTCTTGCGCTTTAGGAGGAAAAGATGAAAAAAAGAAGTTTAGCGGTATCAGTAGTGATGGGGCTTATGGCCCTGGGATTGGTTGCTTGCGGCGGAAGCAAGAGCTCTTCTTCCGAGAGTACAGCAAGCGGAAGCGGTGAGCAGGGAGCTTCCTCTGACGAGCTTTCCGTTGCAATTTGGGATACCAACCAGGAACCGGGACTTAAGGAGATTTTAGATGATTTCACTAAGGAGACCGGAATCAAGACCAAGATTTCCGTTGTAAAGTGGAATGAGTACTGGACTATGTTGGAGGCAGGAGCACAGGGAGGATCTTTACCGGATGTTTTCTGGATGCACTCTAATGAATCAGAGCGTTATATGAGTAATGATATGCTCTTGGATTTGACGGATAAGATTAAGGCTTCCGATAAGATTAAAGTGGAAAATTATCCGGAGGATATCTGGGGACTTTATACTTACAAGGACCATTACTATGCAGTTCCTAAGGACATTGATACCATTGCAATCTGGTATAATAAAAAGCTTTTCGACGAGGCGGGAGTTCCTTATCCTACATCCGACTGGACCTGGGATGATTTAACGGAAACCGCAAGAAAGCTGACAAAGTCTGACGGCTCTCAGTACGGTTTGGCAGTGAAGATGGATAACAATCAGGCAGGATATTATAACCTGATTTATGATAAGGGCGGATATGTTATCAGTGATGATAAGAAGAAGTCCGGATGGGATGATCCAAAGACCATCGAAGGAATGAATATTTTAGATACCTGGATTAAGGAAGGCTTGATGCCATCTGCTGAGACGATGTCCGAGAACGGAGAGGAAGTATTGTTCCAGTCCGGAAAGGTAGCTATGGTTCCTCAGGGCTCTTGGATGATTGCCAGCTACAAGGCTAATGAGTACACAGCGCAGAATGCCGATATTGTAGAGCTTCCCAAGGATGCTAAAACAGGTAAGAGAGTTTCCTTATACAACGGTTTGGGATGGGCTGCCGCAAAGAATGGTAAGCATACAGAAGAGGCATGGAAGCTGATTGAGTATTTGGGTTCTGAGCCGGCACAGAAGAAGCAGGCTGAACTTGGAGTAACCATGTCCGCTTACAAGGGAACCTCCGATGCATGGGTAAAGAGTGCAAACTTTAACCTGCAGGCTTATCTGAACATGATGGATGACATGGTAATTCGTCCTTATTCCAGAAGTACTGTAAGCTGGGAAAATGCAGATAATGAAATCATTACCAAGGTTTATACCGGAGAGCTTACCATGGAAGAAGCATGTAAGCAGATGGCAAAGCAAATGAATGAAAAGCTTGCAGAAGAGCAGAAGTAATTTGATTCTTAACGAGTATCGCACGCGTAGTGTGCGATATCTCGTTTAAAAGAAAAGTACCA
>CALHIC010000305.1 GCA_938030845.1 uncultured Oribacterium sp.
GGAGAAAGAAAATTAATATTGTCGGGCATAAGAATCCGGATACGGATTCCATCTGTGCGGCGATTTCTTATTCCCGTTTGAAGAATAAGATCAATAATACAGACCGGTATATCCCTTGCAGAGCCGGAAGTCCCAATGCGGAAACCAGCTTTGTTTTAGAGTATTTTAAGGTGGACGCTCCTCTTTTATTGGACAATGTAAAAACCCAGGTTTCCGATATTGCCTATCGGAAGACTCCCGGAGTTTCTAAAAATATGTCCTTAAAGCAGGCCTATCAAATGATGAGAGACGGTCATGTGGTCACCCTTCCCGCAGTAAACCAAAACGGCATTTTGGAAGGTCTCATTACCATGTCCGATATTGCCAAGTCCTATATGAATGTATATGATTCTGCCATCATTTCCACGGCAGAGACTCCCTTTAAAAATATCCTGGAAACCTTGGAAGCAACCCTCATTACCGGAGATACCAACCGAAATTGTCAGGACGGAAAGGTGTTGATTGCGGCAGCCAATCCGGAAATGATGAACTACTATATTGAGCCCCATGACATTGTCATCCTGGGAAATAGAGCAGAGAGCCAGCTTTCCGCCTTGGACAATGGTGCGGATTGTATCATCATTTGCGAGGGCGCCAATGCCTCCCCCACGATTAAAGCTCTGGCGGAGCAAAACGGCATGATTATCATGGTGACCTCCTACGATGCCTATACGGCGGCAAGACTGATTAACCAGTCCATTCCCATCAGCTTCTTTATGACGAAGGAAGGCATTTTAAGCTTCGAAGAAGAGGATACGGTGGATGAAATTAAGGATGTGATGGCGAAGAAGCGGCACAGAGATTTCCCGGTTATCAGTAAGGACGGTCGATATCTGGGTATGCTTTCCCGTAGAAATCTTTTAGGTGCCAGTGGAAAACAGGTCATTATGGTGGATCATAATGAGCTGGGACAGGCATTGGACGGCATGGAAAATGCGGAGATTCTGGAAATCATTGATCATCACAGACTGGGAACCATTCAGACTTTGGGACCGGTGTATTTTAGAAAC
>CALHIC010000306.1 GCA_938030845.1 uncultured Oribacterium sp.
GGATAACGGACGAAAATATGCGGATAAACCCTCTACCCTCTTTGTAAAGCTTTACAGAGAAAAAAATATGGCCATCCTTTCTGTAGACTCTGCGGGAAGAAGCCTAAGTAAAGAAGAATTTGAAAAGATATTTTCCCGCTTTACCCGACTGGATGAGGCCAGAAGCCAAAGCGAAAGCTTCGGTTTGGGACTATCCATCGCTAAGGAAATCTCCACCAACCACAAGGGGAAAATCTATGGCTACGGAAAGAATGGCAGGAATTGCTTCGTCCTTGCCCTCCCCTTACAGTAAAGAAAATAGGATGTGAAGTAAAAGAGATTTCTAAACTTGCTTTCATGCAAAATAGCTTCGCTGCAGGGGTAATCTGAGCCCGCGGGCACTTACGAAAAACGACTGGAAGGAAGTTTTTCGCTTAGTACCCCTGCGTAGGCGAGGTTAGCGAGAGCGTGCCCCAAAGCGAAGCTGTTTTGTCGGAAAGCAAAGTAAAAATTTCACTTCACATCCTATTATTATTTTTGTATGGTAAAGTAGCAAGGAAAAGCAATTCCTGCTATTGCACCGCACAGAGAATATCGTTGTTGATGGTGGTGTAGAACTCCTTCTTTAGGCTTGGATAATCTCCCTTATACTTTGCCATTAGGTACATTAACTTGGTAATGGTGGCTTCCAAGGTCATATCATAGGCTTCCAAAAGCTGGAAGTCTTTTTTGATTTTCTGTCCTACCTGATAGATTTCCATGTTGGAGCCCTCATTTACCACCTGAGTGGCCATAACAATGATTTTTCCTTTTTTCTGCCACTTCTCCATTTCCTTATAAAAGACTTCCTGCATACTTTCCGGAATACCGCCTACACCGAAGCTTTCCATAACAATGCAATCATAATTTTCAAAAAGGTAGGAAAGCATTTCCGGTCTGGTTCCGGGAATCAGCTTTAGAACACAGATGGAATCATCCAAATCCAAATGGAATTCCACTGCCTCTCTCAGGGGCAGGTAGGGGATATATCGAATGATTCTGCCGTCCTGCATTCTTGCCAAGGTAGGGAAATTCACACTTTGGAAGGCATGAAAGGAACGGGCCATCATCTTCTTCGCTCTGGTGCCGGAAATCACATTGCCGTTAAAGAGAAGAACTACATTTTCCGAATAAGGGTCACAGGCGTAGCGCACGCTGTCCAGAAGATTCATCTTGGCATCGGTACTGTCCTGATTAATGGGTTTTTGAGAACCGGTGATGACAATGGGCTTTCTGGAATACTGCACCATGTAGCTTAACGCCGCCGAGGTATAAGCCATGGTATCCGTGCCGTGTAAAACCACAAAACCGTCATAACGGTCATAGTTTTTTTGAATACAAGCCCCCATCTCCCGCCAGATCTTGGGCTGCATATTGGTGGAATCCACATTGCAAAGCTGAACAATGGAAAGCTCGGCAATTTTCTGTAGCTCCGGCACAAAGGCAATGATTTCCTCTGCACTAAGAGCCGGACTTAGTCCCTCCTCCGTTTGCTTGGAAGCTATCGTTCCTCCTGTGGCAATTAGCAATACCTTTTTCACCCGTTTCTCCTTCCCTCTTTAAAAGTCCGCATCATCTCATTGGTTAAGCTGAAATCATTTCCCTGTAACTCCAGCTCCTCCCGACTGAGCCACAGCGCTTCGGAAAGTTCTTCCTCATCTCGGACAATCTGAACCTCTCCCGTTTTCGTAAAAGAAGCCTTTTCCTCATCCACTTTGGCAAAATATCCCAAGAGCAAGTCGTCCGCCATTCCCCAGGGCTGGGATTTATAATACTTTAGCTCCTTAATGGGAACACCGGTTTCTTCCATAGCCTCCCGAATCGCCGCTTCCTCCCCAGTCTCCCCAATCTCGATAAAGCCTGCCACAAGGGCGGGCAGGTAGCTTAATCTGTTAGCGTATCTTGTGCAAAGGATTTTCTCCTTATGAATGATTCCCACAATAACCGCCGGCATAATCTTCGGATAGAAGACCTCCTGACAGTTGGGACAACGCATAGCTCTTTCTTTTTTGTCCTTCTCCGTCTTAGTGCCGCAGACGCCGCAATAACGGTGCTTTTGGTAAAAATGAAAGAGATGCATCCCTGTATTGGCCAAAAAGAGCAGAGACTTCGGTCCCTTAAACTCTCGTCGCAGCTCTTCCAAAGAAAGGTATTCTCCGAATTCCACGATATCTTTCAGCAAATAATAGTCCTGCCCGTCCAGGGAAAAAAGGTAGGTAAAGGACTTTCTCCAGTCATTTCCCATGGCCTGCTGCTCTCCCTTTCGGGATAAAGCATTTTCCTGTACTTCCTCTTTTTCCTTGGGAAAAGAAGCTAAATACTCTTTGATTTTATAAAAGGAAAAGCCCTCTCCCTCCGGACATCTTAGGCTTAAACCGTCTCCGCTCATGATAGCATCTGAAGGATCCACCTTTTTTCCGGACTCTCTTTTTACCAAAACCGACTTTCCCGAAAAGGAAAGGAAAAAATCCTCCTTTCCGGGCTTTTTTTCCGGATGATATTGATTTTGAAAATGATGTTGTCCCAGGTCTTGAATCATCTGGCTTTATCCTTTCTTACGCTATTGCCTGATTGAAAACGATTTCATCTTATTGTTTAGAATGCTCTTCCAAAAATTTTAGGTAAATCAAATCTTCAGGCACTGTAATCTTTTGGTTCTGCCCTTCTCCTAAAACCAGATAGGGCTGTTCCTGCGTAAAGGCTTCCACCATCATGGCGTCATCCGTAATGCTTAGCCCCTCCTCTTTCTTCTCTAAGAAAGTTTTATAGGCTTCCCAAAGTAAGGTAAAGGAAAAGGCTTGAGGAGTCTGAATCCGATAAAGACTGCTTCTATCCACGCTTTCCTGCACAATGCCCTTCTCCACTCGCTTTATGGTATCCGTTACCGGAAGCCCCGGGATTACCGCCCCATAAGACTTTCTTGCCTGATAGATTCTTTCACATAAGTCTAAACTGAAGCAGGGCCGTGCCCCGTCATGGATAAAAAGAGAGAGCTCGTTTTGAAGATTTTTGCTTTCTCCATGCTTTATCTCCTGCTCTTTTTTATGCTCTTTTTTATGCTTTTCGCTATTCGATTCCCTATTTTTCAAAAATTCCAAGGCGGAGTAAACAGACCAGTAGCGCTCTGCTCCCCCCTCAATCAGGGAAACTACTATGCCTTCCTGTGTAAGCGGAGAAAATGAAGCAGCGAGCTCCTCTTTACATTGTGCGGATTCTCCTTCTAAGAACCGAAGCCCCAGCTCTTCCCGCCATTGCTTAAGTTCCCCTTCCACTCTTTCTTTATCTTCCTTGGAAAGAATCAAAAGAATTTCTTTGCACCGATCCCAGCCGCAAAACTTTTGCAGGGCGGAATAATACAAGGGCTTTCCATGAAAGGGCAGAAACTGCTTTTTTTCCTTGCATCCCATACGGCTGCCTTTTCCGGCCATCAGAAGGATGACGGTAATTTCTCTTTGATTTGGCATTCTTCCCTCCCATGCTCCTTTCCGTTCAGCTCCAAGGTTTTTCTATTCCGAATAATTATATGCGTTCTTTTCTGCATTCTTTTCTGCGTTCTTTTCTGCACTCTTTTAGCGCCGGAATTCCTTCTATGCTCTAGCCTTCCGTTAAAGCTAAGGAAGGATAAGCATTTAAAGAAGCCTCCCCTCGTTTTCCTGCCTGATAATCATAGTAGGCTGCCGCCGCAATCATGGCTGCATTGTCCGTGCATAGCACAGGGCTTGGGCAGTAAAAGCTTAAGCCGTGGGCCTTCGCCTTCTCCTCCAGCTTCCTTCGCAGACAACCGTTTGCGGAAACGCCTCCCGCCACCGCCATTTTGGATACCCCTAAATCCAGAGCAAGCTGTAGACATTTTTCTGCCAAGTCCTCACAGACTCCCTCCTGAAAAGAGGCACAAAGGTCTGCCACCCTGATTTCTTCTCCCAACATTTTCTTATGGTTTAACTCATTTAAAACCGCAGATTTCACACCGGAGAAGCTAAAGTCATAGGGCGTATCCAGTTTTGCTTTGGGAAAATGATAGGCAAAGGGGTCTCCTTCCTTCGCACTCTGCTCCAGCTTCGGGCCTCCCGGATATCCCAGTCCCACGGCTCTGGCAATCTTGTCGAAGGCTTCTCCCGCCGCATCATCTCTGGTTCTTCCATAGATTTTGATTTTTCCATAGTCCTCCACATATAGCAGATGGCTGTGGCCACCGCTTGCCACCAGGCAAACATAGGGAGGAACGCAATCCTGATGAGCAAGATAATTTGCCGCAATATGTCCTTCAATGTGATGTACCGGAATCAAGGGCTTCTGAATGGCGTAGGCCAGAGCCTTGGCTTCGGAAACCCCCACCAAAAGAGAACCTACCAGTCCGGGACCGTAGGTTACCGCCACCGCCGTAAGATCGGAAAAGCTTTTTCCCGCCTCTTCCATGGCCAGACGAATCACCTCATCAATCTTTTCCAAATGATTGCGGGAAGCAATCTCCGGCACTACCCCTCCAAACTCTGCGTGAAGAGCCACCTGAGAGGAAATCACATTGGAAAGCACTTCCTTTCCGTTCTTTACCACTGCCGCTGCGGTTTCATCACAGCTGCTTTCGATTCCCAGAATCAAAACATCTTCCATAAAACTGTACTCTTTCTTTCTGTACTCTTTTTATACTCTTTCTCTATTCCTCTTCTTCAAAGGAAATGTCCTTGCTCCAAGCATCTCTGGCGAATTTCACCGGAAAAATATGGCTGAACTTATCCTTATACTGCTCCGGATAAACCTCCGAAGGAGAATAGTGCGTAAGCCACATTTCTCTGGGCTGAGCTTCCCGTCCTAAGATGGCTGCCTCTTCCATAGTCATGTGCTTATGCTTCTTGGCATTGGAGAGCTTGTCCTCCTCCCCATACATTCCTTCACAGATAAACAAATCCACATCCTTCGCCTTTTCGGCTATCCTTGGAATCGGTCTGGTATCGGTACAATAGACCACGGAAATCCCTCGCCTTGCCTCTCCCATAACCATATCCGGAGTGTAGATAACGCCCTCTTCTTCTATGCTTTCGCCATGCTGC
>CALHIC010000307.1 GCA_938030845.1 uncultured Oribacterium sp.
TTTTCCTTGGTAAAATAAACGCTTTTGGCATAAATCGTAATTCCCTTTTTTCGTTCCAGACTATCCTTGTCTAAAACACTATCTCCATGGTCCACCCTGCCCTTTTCCGAAATTCTTCCGCTTTCATAGAGAAGAGCCTCCGAAAGACTGGTCTTTCCTCTGTCCACATGAGCCAGTAAACCAAGTACGATATTTTCCATACGAACCTCTGTTTCCGCAATTTTTATTCAGAGCTGCTCCCAAAATCCTACTTCCATGAGGAATCTACTATTTGTGTTTCTCTGCAATACGAACCAAAGCCTCTACACATTCCTCCGGATTTAAGCCCTCTTCATTCAGAATTTCATGGGCATATTGGAGGTAGAGAGCCTTTCTTTCGTCATAAAGGTCTTTCAGGGTAAAGCCATCGGGAATCGCCACCCCTCTTTTCACCGGGTCACCGATTCTTTTTTCCACCTCGGAAAAAGGCACATCCAGAAAAATCACCAAAGAAATCTCCCGCAAATGCTCCATCGCTCTCTTGCCATAGCAAATGGAGCCTCCGGGGGCTAAAACGGTATTGTCCATAGACAACTCCGCCCCCACTTCCTCTTCCAAAAGGAGAAAGCCCTCTCTGCCACGCTCCGCAATGATTTCCCGAAGCAGCTGTCCGGTCTTTTCCTGAATCACCAAGTCCATATCCAGAAAGGACATGCCTAATTTTTTCGCCAGCAACACCCCTAAAACGCTTTTTCCGCTGGAGGGCATTCCGATTAAACAAATATTCATAAGACTATCCTTTCCACTTTCTGATTTTCCTACTTTAAGTCCACTTTTTCTACTCCGGTCTTCTTCCATAAACTCCGGCTTTTCTCTCGTCTACTTTCCATTCTTGAAATCCGGCTTTTCTTTTGCCTACTTTTATTTCCGGAAATTCAGCTTTTTCTTATCTGCTTTCGTTCTGAAAGTCCGGATTTTCTCTTACATCTGCTCCCCATAGAGGCTAAGAGGCGGAATCAGCTGTTTCTTTCTGGAAACCACATTTTCCAGCACAGCGGTATAGCCCTCCACCTCTTCTCCGGAAAAATCAAAGCTTTCCTTTTTCGGCTCCAGCAAAAAGGCGTTTTGAATCAGGGTGTCTGCCCTATGCCCAACAGCCAGAAGCAGAGTATCCTGTTTTAAAATGTTGGTGAGCATTACAAAGGCCATATCCAGATTCTCTTCTCCTAAAGCCTCCTTCGCAAAATGGAAGAGTCTGGGCTTTATGGAAAGTAGCTCTTCTTCATTTAAGGAGCTTACCTGACTGACGCCAAAATGAATATCCCCTGCAGTAAAGGTCTTAAAGTCCTGATAGAAAATCTCCCGATCCGTCTTCTGCTTTAAATCGGAAGCGGCGGAAAACATTTCCATAGCATACTTTTCAATATCCACTCCGGCAATCTCCGCCAACGCTCTTCCTGCCATCTCATCAGTCTTGGTGCAGGTAGGAGAACGGAAAAGGAGGGTATCGGAAATGATAGCGGACATCAGAAGCCCTGCCGTTTTCTTATCCACCTTCACTCCATTTTCCTGATAGATTTTGTAAATAATGGTGCTGCAGCAGCCCAAGGGCTGATTTCGGAAGCTGACAGGAGAAAGAGTCTGTATGGTTCCTAGCCGGTGATGGTCGATAATCTCCAGA
>CALHIC010000308.1 GCA_938030845.1 uncultured Oribacterium sp.
ATCAATTTCGAAAAATGAGATACTCATTAAAAATAAAAAAGTCCCTTCCTATCTTAAACATAAGGAAGGGACTTTTCAAGTGAGAATCCTGTGAAATCTTATTTAGGAACAACCATAACTCGCATAATATTGGTGCTGTTGGCAACCTGCTGCTTTAAGAGACGATTGAGCACTCCTGCAGTAATGATGCAAAGGTCTCCGGAATCTACATAGCCCATGCTCTTCAGCTCTTCTAAAGAACTTTCAAACAACTCGTCGGTGGTTTCCGCACGTCTTGCCCAAACCGGAGTTACTCCCCAGTACAGCATCATCTGTCTGGTGGTTACCTGACTGGGAGAAAGGGCAAAAATATGGGTTCTGGGACGATATTTTGCAATCATGGAAGCGGTAATACCGGTAAGTGTAGGCGCCACAATAGCCTTGGCATGAAGCTCGTGAGCGGTGGTTACGGAAGCCGCACAAACCGCATTTCCGATGCTTTCATATACGGTTCTCTCCACAAGTCTTGTCTTAAACTGCTTATAATCCAAAAACTGCTCGGAATATTCTACGATGGAAGCCATGGTCTCCGCAGCCTCTACGGGATACTTACCGTTAGCGGTTTCTCCGGAGAGCATTACAGCATCCGTACCATTGTTTACCGCATTGGCTACGTCGGTAACCTCCGCTCTGGTAGGTCTTGGATTTCTGATCATGGAATCCAGCATCTGAGTCGCGGTAATAACCAGTTTTCCGTGGAAATTACATTTTTCGATAATCTCCTTCTGCAAATGAGGAAGACGGCGAGCTTCCACTTCTACGCCCAAGTCTCCTCTTGCCACCATGATCCCGTCTGCCTCATCAATAATGGACTCCAAGTTATCCAATCCCTCCTGGGACTCAATCTTAGCGATAATCTTCATCTGAGAGCCGGCCTCATCCAAGAGAGCACGAATCTGACGAATGGCATCTGCGGAACGTACAAAGGAAGCGGCAATGAAATCAAACTCTTCGGAAATACCGAAGCGAATATCCTCGATGTCCTTCTCCGTGATGGAAGGAAGCTGAATAGGAACATTAGGTACATTTACACCCTTTCTTTCCCCAAGCTCTCCTCCGTTGGTTACCTTACAATGAATTTCCTGTCCGTTAACGGAAAGTACCTCTAAACCGATTAAACCGTCATCGATCAAAATCACATTTCCGGGCTTTACATCCTCATGAAGATGCTCGTAATTGATATAAATCTTCTGCTTTGTTCCTACTACTTCCTCGGTAGTCAGGGTAATCTCATCTCCCTCTTGAAGGGTAATCTTATTGCCTCCCTCCAAAACGCCGGTACGGATTTCCGGTCCTTTGGTATCCAAAAGAGCGGCAATAGGTCTTCCCACTTCCTTTCTGGCCTTCCGAAGCATTTCCAATCTGCTCAAATGCTCCTCATGGTTTCCATGGGAAAAGTTAAAACGAGCCACATCCATGGTCTTTGCCAGCTTCAGCAAAAGCT
>CALHIC010000309.1 GCA_938030845.1 uncultured Oribacterium sp.
AAATGGCATTTAAAGCATTTTCTACCTTCTTCTTACAGTTTCCGCAGTGCATATCCTCCACGGAAATAGTGGCCTTAAAGGGATAGTGACTTTCTTCCTTGTCGGAAACCTTTACAGAATCCACACTACATTCTCCTCCGCCGCAGCAACCGTTTTTTCCTCTTTTAATGACACTTCTTACCGCAAAAACGATAATTACGCCTACCAGTGCCAAGATGACAAAATTTCCCATGCTGTTCTTCCTCTCTAAAAACAAGTTTGGCTTAAATTCATTAGCCTAGTCTAACTTCTTTAGTTTAGTCCCTTGTTTTCTCCTGTCAAGGAATTTTGAAAAATTTTATTTTTCCACCCGCGACGCGCCCGGTCTTATTTTTCCTTCTCTTCTTCCTCTTCCTTCTTCTCTTCCTTATGCACGATAGTCTTTCCGATACGGTGATTCTTGATTTCCGCCACATCAATGCTAAGACCGTCCGTATCCAAGTGCAGGGAAGAGCCGTCCTCCGGCACCCTACCGATGATTCCCATAATATAACCGCCGAAGGTGTCCGCAGCCTCTAAATCCAGATGAATCTTCAGGGCTTCATTTACATCTTCCAAATCCGCAGAACCGAGAATACTCCACTCATTTTCGGAAATCTGCTCAATAGGCTCCGGCTCGGGAAGCTCATCCTCTTCATGCAGGTCACCCACCAAGGCCTCAATAAGGTCATGAAGCGTAACGATTCCCGTCATTCCGCCGTACTCATCCAGTACAATCCCGTAGTACTTTCTTTCCTTTTGCATGATTTTGAAAAGATCGGAAACCTTCATATTCTGAGAAATGAAGAAGGGGCGATCCACCGCATTCCGCATAACATTGGGTCTGCTTAAGTCGTTTAGGCGGAAATAATCCTTGGTATTCAAGACACCGATGATATCGTCATTGTCCTCACCGCAAATCGGGTAGCTGGCAAAACGGTTTTCGTGAATGGTATGTCTCCACTGCCGATCCGTATCCTCAATATAAAGCATGGCCACATCGGTTCTGTGGGTGCAAACGTCTTCCACCGTAAGATCCTTAAATTCGAACACATTTTGAATCCATTCATTTTCACTGGACTCAAAGATGCCGCTTTCCATTCCCTCATCAATCATCATCAAAATGTCTTCCTCGGAAACGGAATTGATATCTCTTTCCGGATCGATTTTCAAAAGCTTCAGCACTGCATTGGTGGATGCGGAAAGAAAGAAAACGATGGGCATGGAAATGATGGACACAATCCGTAACACCGGAGCAATGAAAAGCGCTATAGGCTCTTTATATACTTGCGCCAGACGCTTCGGCACTAACTCTCCGAAAACAATACTGATATAAGATAGAAGAAGGGTAATCAGTACAATGGAAAGGGGGTGCATCATGCTCTCCGTATTGGGGATGGGCAGCTTTACCAAAAGCTTGTCCAAATATCCCGCAAAGCTCTCCGCCGCAAAGGCACTGGAGAGAAATCCCGCCAGAGTAATCGCCACCTGAATGGTGGACAAAAATCGGGAAGGCTCTTCCACAAGCTTCAAAAGATGCTTTGCATTTATGCTTCCGTCCTCCGCAAGCTTTCTTATTTTTCCCTCTCCCACCTGCAAAACTGCAATCTCCGCACAGGAAAAGAATCCGTTAATAAAAATCAGTACAAACAAGAGTATGACTCGACCAAGCATAGCTGTGTTTAAAAATCCTCCTTAGCTCCAAAATCCTTGGAATAGTTTTTTGTTCCGGGAATACTCGAAAAATGAACTGCAGAAAAAGGTATAGCGTGTCCTACACACTATACCTTCTCCCTATATGATTCTTAGGACTTCCGTTATCCGCGTCCCCGTCTTCGTCCATGTTCTTCCCCTTCTTGTCTCTTTCCTCAACTGAAAAGAATACAGGCATTATACGGAATCTCCCCTACTTTGTCAAATCCGAGAGAAAACCGTCTTGAGATTGTTATTCCATCGTAAATATCATAGTTGCTTCTACAACGAATTCCATGGCGTTTGATAAGTACTACAGCTCCACCGGAAT
>CALHIC010000310.1 GCA_938030845.1 uncultured Oribacterium sp.
ATCCAAAGTCCTACCAGCATAATGACGAAAATAGCGGTTTTGGAATTGGTTAGCCAGCCGATGCGAGGGCCTCCGAAGGAGGTGATTACAGCATTTAAAATGCCCATTTTCTCGTTAAAAACCCATTTCCAAAGCATGGCAACAGCCGCCGCCATGGTGACGGAGGGAAGGAAGTATAGGGTGCGGTAAATAGACTTTCCTTTTATCTTGGCATTCAGTAAGGCCGCAATGACCAGAGAAAGAAAGAGACCTACCGGCACGGTCACCACCACATATTTCAGGGTGTTTCCAAAGCTTTGAAAAACCTCTTTGTCAGAAAGCATCTGGCGATAGTTATCCAAGCCGATAAAATGGGTCACATTGAACTTATTGACATCGTTAAAACTGAACCAAAAGTTTTGGATGAAGGGCCAAATATAAAAGACCATAAGTCCTATGGTGACCGGGGCAATAAAAATATAAGCTGCAATCCAGTCTTTTACCTTCCAGGATAGTCCGGCCTTTTTCCCTTGTAATTTCTCCGCTGATTTCATATTTACTCCTTTACCCTAAAGAGAAAATATCCCGGAAGCTTTTTCTCCCGGGATAGTAAAGCTTATTGATTCTTGGCAAGGAATGCATCAGCTTCCGTCTTTAAAGCCTTACAAGCCTCTGCAAGACTTTCCTCTCCGCTATAGGCCTTTTGTAAAGCCTTAGATTCCATATCGTAGAGCTGTGCCGCATTTTTACATACAGGAAGGGGATATGCCTTGTCTGTGTGGGCGGTATAGACTGCTAAAGCATACTTGTCGCTGGACTTGGCAAAGAGCTCCTGAGATTCATTTCTTGCGGAAATAACCACACCGGTATTTCCTTGAATGTCCATAGCTTCCTTACTGCTGAGCCAGATGGCAAAATCTGTAGCCGCTTCCTTATTCTTACTTCCCTCGTAAACCGCAAAGCCCAAACCGTTGATACAGTTTGTGTCTACTCCATTGAAGCTGGGAAGCTCTACGCAATCAATCTTATCCTTGATATTGTCGTTGGAAGCATACTCGGGAACCATATAGGATCCGGCAAAGGTCATTGCCAGCTGTCCCCCTTCAAACATAGCATCTGCAGAGGTCTCGGAAAGAGCTGCAGAGCTGGGGGAGAGTTCCTTATCAATCATATCAATCCAGCACTGAATTCCGCCCTGAGTCTTGGGATCCTCATATCCGGAAGTCTTCTTATCTTCACTGAGAATCCAACCGCCGTTGGCAAAAACGGTCTGATAGTACCAGGTTTGGAAGTCTACAGGGCAGGCAAAGGGATAAACACCCTCATCCAATCCGGCTTGCTTCAACTCCTCAGCCTTAGCCACCAAGTCCTCATAGCTCATGTCGTTTGTGGGGTAGCTTACACCGGCCTCATCAAAGATTTCCTTATTGTACCAAAGGGCATTGGTATCAAAATCCTTAGGAACGGCGTAGTTCTTTCCGTCACGAACATAGTTGTTTACCAAAGACTCAGGGAAATTATCTTTAATATCGGACTTGGCGATAGCATCGCTAAGATCTGCCAGGATTCCCCCATCCACATAGCTGTCGGTATGGAGTACATTTAACCAGAATACATCAGGAGCCTTTCCGCCTGTGGCAGCAGCCTCCAGCTTGGTCCAGTATTCTCCGCCCTTATAGGGGGTGAGCTGAACTTCAATACTGACATTCGGATGAGCCTTGGTATAAGCTTCTACTAAAGACTCGGTCATGGCTCTTTGTTTTTCATCCCAAATTGCCATGGAAAGGGCTACTTTTCCTTCGGACTTTGCTTCTACGGAAGCACTTTCTCCGCTTGCCGCCTTATTCCCGCAGGAAGCCAATGCAGTAGTTCCCATGGCCAATAGGGTAGCCAATGCCAAGAGTTTTTCTGTTCTTTTTTTCATAATTTTCTCCTTTGCTCTTGCTTTATTCTTTACAAGTCTTGCAAGTTATTTGCAAGCACTTGCGATGAACCAATTTTTCTGAAACGAACTACAGTTTATGAAGGGGTATATGCTTTATGAAGAGGCATATACTTTATAAAAAGGAATGTACTGTGTGAAACGAGATACATTTTTGAAGCGAAATGGAGGCATCCAAAGCTTCTTTCCTAGCGGAATAGTCCGGCTTAGTCTTTAGAAATTCTATAACTGCCTGTCTGTAAATCCACCTCTACAGCATATCCGTTTGCAAATGTGGATCTTTGCCGATATCCCTTATCATCCAGCATTTCATGTTTTACAAGCTCCGCATCTCCCACATTTTCATGGAAATCACTTACAATACCTACCCTTTCCAAATGTTTCTCCCAAGGCATTTCCTCTTCCAAAGTAAAGGCTCCGTCAATGCCGAGATAGGCCGGATCTCGAATAAGATAAGGGGCGCCGCCATTTAGTAGGGCATAAAGCATATAGTCTTCCTCCGGAAGCTTTTCCATCATCCAGGGAATTACCAGACAGTCATGGTAAACCAGATTAAACATGGGGATGGGAATTCCGTACTTGGGGCTTCCCGGCTCCCGAAGCATAAAGTCATAGGGGGCGTAGTGGCAGAAGACCAGCCAGGGCACAGCCCAATCATTTACCTCTTCGGAGCTTGGTAAAATGTCTTTACTTAGAAGATAACGGAAGCACTGGCAACGGTATTCATAGGAATCTTTGCGCTGCATTTTATGCCTGGGATTTACACATTCATCTCCCTCGTTACAGGTAAAGACATCAAGATAAGCTCCGTCTAAATGTATTCCCTCTCCCAAGAGTCTCTCAAAGTTTCTTCGGACATAGTAGGGAGCCTGACTGGTACAGAGGTAGGCTTGGGGACCGCCTGCCCATCGGGCGTGGGTGAAAATGCTGCCATCGGGACTTTTGCAGGCAAGGTCATCTTGATAGCTTTCCGCCTTCTTATAGAAATCTCTGTACTGGTCATGGATCCCGAAGAGGTAGCCCAGTTCTTTCATGGTATCGGACAGTTCCCGCATACCTGCCCAACCGCCGGCTTCTATGCAGGCAGGACCCACATCCGGGTGCTTATTGTCATAGCCTGCATCTCCCCAACCATCCAAATGGAAGTAAAGCTTCTCGATGCCATCCGCTTTTAGGGCTCTCATTTCCTCTGCCCTTTTTCGGAAAGTAGTTAGGTGGTTATTTTTATCTGGAGCATCCTTATCGAAAAACTCCGAATCCGGCTGGACGCAGGTCTTTATCCCCTTGTGCACAAAGGAAGCGCCCAAAAGCTTTCTTACGGAAGGGTTGGCCACTTCCTTTTCCTTTAGTGTCTTTAGTTTGCCTTCCTCCCTTGCCAGCTTCCGATACGTCTTTAAAAGACTGTTGTAGTCGCAATCCGATAGGAAGAGATAGCGCACAATCCGCCGATATTCCATTTGCCCAAGACTTGGTTCAATACGAAACTCTATGCTAGTTTCCATGCTTCCTGCTTCATGTACCGCCTCATAGCCCATGTTCCAAGGGGTAAGGCTTTCTGCAAGATAGCCTTCTCCATCCTTGACTTGTCCGAAAATGGGGAGGTAGGCGCTGGCTGTACCGAAGCGTCCCTTAAAGCCGTCCTGATGAAAGCTTACATCCCAGGTATTGGGAATCAGGATGCCCTGCTCCTTAGGGATAATGCTGTACCAGGAAGAACTTTCTTTAAGAAAAGAGAAAGGTCCCGGAAAGAGGATTTTATCAATACAATCTACAGGAGCCTCGGTTAAGGGAATCCATTCAAAATATACCTGCTTTGTGCTGTACTCAATCCAGACAAAGGTTTCAAAGGAGAAGGAGAGAAGCTCTTCCTTCTTATTACTATAGGACGAGGGGAGAATAAAATCTTTGTAAATGCTGCGAATTCCTTCACCTACGCCGGTACGAATCAGCTCATGGCTCTTACTCATGGCATCTTTAAAGTAGAGTAGGGCTTTTATTGTTTCGTTTTCCTCTTTCTCTTTTTCTGCCTTGTCTATCTTGCTATCTTGCCTTTCACCGTTTGATAAATTATCCTTTTTTTCCTGCAAAACAATATATGGAGAGAAATCTGTCCTTGTCTCCCATTTGGTCTTTCCGGTGTCAATAGAGTACCGTAGGGTTTCTTGGTCAAATTCCAATGAAATATCTTTATAAGAAAGCTTGATTTTTGATATATTCATATTCGTACACTCCAAAATGCATTATTATTTGGAAACATTATGCTATATTATAGTCCTTTTTATATATATATTTGTTGAAATATACTACAAAATGGATTTTTGTACAAATACTATACTTATA
>CALHIC010000311.1 GCA_938030845.1 uncultured Oribacterium sp.
CTTGCCTATCTTACTTCTTACACGCTGGAAGATGTGCAAAGAGAAAGAGATCAGATACTTGAGGCTAATGCAGAGGACATAAGAGCACTTGCACCTATGCTTAGAGCGGTGCTTTCAGAGGATGTAGTATGCGCAATAGTAAATGAATCAAAGCTTAAGACGGAAGACATGAAATTTGATAAGGTTGAAATGCTTTACAGCACAGGAGAGGTATAATGGAAAAAAAATCAGGTTTTGTAGCATTGATCGGAAGACCGAATGTGGGAAAGTCCACCCTTTTTAATACGATTGCCGGAAAGCAGATTTCCATTGTTCAGGATACTCCTGGAGTAACCAGAGACCGTATTTATGCGGAGGGAAACTGGTTGAATTATTATTTTACCATGGTGGATACCGGAGGTATCGAACCGATTTCCGATGATGTGCTCTTAAAGCAGATGCGTTCTCAGGCTGAGCTTGCCATAGATACTGCAGATGTGATTATTTTTGTTACCGATGTGAAGTCCGGTGTGGTAGATGCGGATTATGAGGTGGCAGAGATGCTTCGCCGTTCCAAAAAGCCTATTGTTCTTTGTGTAAACAAGGTGGACAGCATCAAAAAGTATGGTAATGATATTTATGAGTTCTATCAGCTGGGACTGGGAGAACCCTTCCCGGTATCCGCTGCCAACCACTTAGGGCTGGGAGACCTTTTGGATGAGGTGGTAAAGCATTTTCCAAAGGAAGGACTGGAAGAGGAAGAGGACGGTACCTTAAAAATTGCGCTTATCGGAAAGCCCAATGTGGGAAAAAGCTCTTTAACCAATAAGCTTTTAGGGGAAAATCGTGTCATTGTATCGGATATAGCCGGCACCACCAGAGATGCTATAGATACGGAAGTGACATATAACGGTACCCCCTATATCTTTATCGATACTGCCGGACTGAGAAGAAAGGGGAAGGTAACGGAGGATATTGAGCGATATTCCGTTATTCGAACCGTTGCTGCAGTGGATAGGGCTGATATTTGTATTGTTTTGATTGATGCCGTAGAGGGAATTACCGATGGTGATACCCGTATTGCAGGCATTGCCCATGAATCCGGCAAGGGTGTTATTATTGCCGTCAATAAGTGGGACCTGGTGGAGAAGAACGATAAAACCATGCAGGAATTCACAAAGCAGCTGAAAGAGAAATTTGCCTACATGGATTATGCGGAATATCTCTTTATTTCTGCGGAAACAGGACAGAGAATTCATAAGATTTATGAATTGGTGAATATGATTCACGACAACCAGGTGATGCGGATTAAAACCGGTGTTTTAAATGAAATTCTGGCTAGAGCCACAGCTATGAAACAGCCTCCCTCCGATAAGGGAAAGAGATTAAAGCTTTTCTATATTACCCAGGCTTCCGTTGCTCCTCCCACCTTTGTAATCTTTGTTAATGACAGGGAGCTGATGCATTTTTCCTATACCAGATATATTGAAAATCAAATTCGAGAAAATTTCGGCTTTAGAGGAACCCCTATACGCTTTATTATCCGGGAAAGAGGAGAAGATTAATTGTCATGAGTATAGTTCAACTTTGTGTTTGCTTTATCCTAGGTTATATTTTCGGAAATATTCCCAATGGTTATCTCTATGCGAAATCCCAGGGGGTGGATATTTATCATCAGGGCTCAGGGAATCCGGGAAGTACCAATGTTTTACGCACACTGGGAAAAAGAGCAGGCATCACGGTGCTTTTAATGGATATTGCGAAATGTATGGTTCCTATTTTTCTGATGATTTTATTTTGGAAGCCGGGGAATGAAGATCAGAAAA
>CALHIC010000312.1 GCA_938030845.1 uncultured Oribacterium sp.
AAGTCGTTAATCAGAAAATCCTGCCACTGTGGATTGCTGACATCCATCCAGTATTCTTCCTCCCAATTTTCATAGGGCGCCAGGCTATACTTTTTAAAATCTTCATAGTAAGGGCGGAAATTTTCCAATGCACCGATGTTTAAATAGCCGTAAACCTTTGTGCCATCTGCCTTGATTTTCCGAATCTGCTCGGGACTAAAGTTAGAAGGATCCAAAACCACCATGCGGTAGTTTTTCAGTTTTTGAAGGGTTTCTTCATCCTTCTCCTCTATTCCGGTATTCCCGCCAATTCCAAGAAATACGCCATAGTCCTGTTTGGGGCTTTCAGCCTTTGTACAGAAACTGAGAGTAAGCAAAAAGAAAACACAAAGCAGCAGGGAGGGGAAAAAGCTGATTTGTGTTTTCTTTATTTTCATGGATTCTCCTTATTTCTCATGCATCTTCCTGTAGCTTCCATCTTATTCTACTACTCGATATTCCTTTAGTACATGGTCATCTTCGAAAATCAGGGGTTTGGCACTTAAACCGTCGGCATCCTGGTCATAGTAGCCCATTAAATAGTCATTGACCTCTTGGAGATTGGAAAATTCATCAACCTGATAGGGAAGTTCAAAGGCCAGCTTTTCAATAAAGAGATATTTGTCTCCGTCCTGAACCAGAACCCCCACATGGCCTACAAATTCCTGCACCTTATTCTTGCCGTCATCCATGGTCATAAAGACGGAAATCATATGCATCTTGTCATTATGGAAAGAGATTTCTTTTTCCTTCCAGGATTTCTGAATTTCCTCCGCCAAAACCTTGCTGTCCTTCGTATTTGTTACATCAATGAAGGAGAAGAGGGTGTCGAATTTCTTCTTATCTTCTCCGGTGAAAATGTTTTTTGCAGAAATCGCATCAAAATCGGAAAAGAGCATAGTAGTGTCTCCGGGAGTCTGATTGCCTACGGTAATGAAATCCCCCATCAAAGAGTAGGCGGTAATTCTACAGTTTCTACCTACATATCCCCCTTTATCTAACCAGGCATCCACCAGCTTATCCGTATCCAAGCTTGGAAATGCCTTATCAATGGTGGTCATTTTCTGTACAAGCTTGTCCTTTCCCACAGCATTATTGTATTCATCTACAGCGGCAAAGAAAGCTTTGATTTTCTCATCCTTCAGACCTGCATTTTTCAAAGCATTGGAAACCCGGTCTCTGCTTTCCTGATCCACCAGATTGGAATATGTTAAGGAGAGCTTTGCCTTACTCACAGGCGTAAGACTGTCGGAGACGTCATTGCCTTGTGTGGTCTCTGCTACGGAAACCTCATTGCCTTGTTTCGTCTCCGCTACGGACACGTCATTAGCTTGCTTAGTCTCTTCGACTGTAGCGGTGCTTTCCTTCTTCGGGGAAGTCCCTTTATTTCCACAGGCTACGGCAAGAAGACTTAAGCCAATGAGAAAAATCCCAAATTGTTTTTTTATCATAGAAAACCTACTTTCTGGAAATGTATTATAATATTCTCGGGCAAGTTTTTGCCGGAGAAAGTTTGCTCATTATGGAAGACTGTAGTTTTCCTCTTCAGGTTACAAAGAAAGGAGAAT
>CALHIC010000313.1 GCA_938030845.1 uncultured Oribacterium sp.
TACGAGGCGAGGTTAGCGAGAGCGTGCCCCCGTTTCAGACCTATACTGCATCAGAGCGTGTTATCTACTTTGCTTACAGTCCTTCACTACGAAGGGCAAGCATATCGATAGCGTATCTCATCAATTACAGCCCCATACTGCATCATCGCGGATCTATACAATGTTTACAGAATTCCGTTAGAAAGACTGGACGAAACGGCATTTTTCCCTTATCTTTAAAGGATAGGAAAAGAGATAGCAAAAGGATAGTCAGCACATTCCTTTTTTATACAATATCCACCCGAAGGGAGAGACTTATGGGAAAGAAAACAACGTTGGTAATCATGGCTGCGGGATTGGGCTCCCGTTACGGTGCGGGCATCAAACAGCTGGCGAAAATCGGTCCCCATGGAGAAATCATCATGGATTATTCCGTGCATGATGCCTTGGAAGCAGGCTTTGAGAAGCTGGTTTTTGTGATTCGAAAGGATATTGAGGAAGATTTTCGGGAAATTATCGGGAAGAGAATCGAAAAGATTGCGGATGTGGACTATGTTTTTCAGGAAATCACAGCACTGCCTGAGGGATTTTCCGTGCCGGAGGGGCGTACAAAGCCCTGGGGAACAGCTCACGCATTAATGCAGTGCAGAAAGCAGGTGCAGGGACCCTTTGGGGTGATTAATGCGGATGATTTCTACGGAAAAGAGGGCTTCCGCCTAATCAATGATTTCTTACAGGCAGACAGAGCGGATTCCGGTATGATGGAAATGTGTATGGCGGGATATCATTTGGTGAATACCCTTTCCAAGTACGGCTCTGTAAATCGTGGAATTTGTCAGGTTAGCGGGGAAGGCTATCTTCAATCCATTTCCGAAACCTACAATATTGAGCGGAAGGAAGACGGCATTTTACGAGGAGAAAATCAACAGAAGGAAATTGTGGAGTTGCAGGAGGATGCCATTGCTTCCATGAATATGTTTGGACTTCCGGAGCATTTTCTGGATGTACTGATTGAAAAATTCCCTTCCTGGTTGGAAAAGTACGGTAAGGAAGTGAAGTCCGAATATCTGTTGCCCAGAGAGGTGGATTGCCTGATGAAGGAAGGAAAGGCCAGAGTAAAGGTTTTAGAGGATCATGACCGTTGGTTCGGTGTGACCTATCAGGAAGACCGTGCATTGGCGGAAGAA
>CALHIC010000314.1 GCA_938030845.1 uncultured Oribacterium sp.
TTGCTTTAAAGATAACGGTATCGGCATGACGGAGGAAGAAGTTGAGAAGTATATTACCCAGATTGCTTTCTCCGGTGCAGCGGATTTTATCGAAAAATACAAGGATAAAGCTAATAGCGATCAGATTATTGGGCATTTCGGTCTTGGATTTTATTCCGCATTTATGGTAGCGGATCGGGTGGAAATTGAAACCCTTTCCTATAAAAAAGATGCGAAGCCGGTACATTGGTCCTGTAACGACGGGACGGACTATAGCATGACAGAGGGAAGCAAGTCCGATCACGGCACGGAGATTACCCTTCATTTGAATAATGACTGCTTAAAGTATGCCAATGAATGGGAAATGCGTTCCATTATTGAGAAGTATTGTTCCTTTATGCCGGTTGAAATTTATCTGGAGAAGCTTCCTAAGGACAGCCAGGAAATTTTGGCCTCTGAAAAGCTTCCCGGAGATCTTGTTTTGGAAGAGATTCCGGAGAAGGTAGAAAAGGACGAGAAGGGCGAGGAGAAAAAAACGGAGGCAAGGCTGAAGATTGAAAAGCGCCCCGTACTCCTGAATGAAATCCATCCGCTTTGGGGAGAGTCTCCTTCCACTGTGACAAAAGAGCAGTATCTGGACTTTTATCGAAAGACCTTCCATGATTATAAGGAGCCTTTGTTCTGGATTCATTTGAATATGGATTATCCTTATCATTTGAAGGGAATCCTGTATTTCCCGAAGATTAATTCGGAGTATGAATCCATCGAGGGAACTATCAAGCTTTATAACAATCAAGTCTTTATTGCGGATAATATTAAAGAGGTCATTCCCGAGTATCTGCTTCTTTTAAAGGGTGTGATTGACTGTCCGGATCTTCCTTTGAACGTATCTCGTTCTCAGCTGCAAAATGACGGGTTTGTCAAGAAGATTTCCGATTACATTACCAAAAAGGTGGCAGAGAAGCTTTCCGGTTTATGTAAGACGGATCGTGAGAATTATGAGAAGTATTGGGACGATATTTCTCCCTTTATCAAGTACGGTATTCTTAGAGATGAGAAATTTGCAGAGAAAATGAAGGACTATATCCTGTTTAAGGATCTGGAGGATAAGTATCTGACCTTACCGGAGCTTAAGGAGAAAAAGGACGATTCAGAGACTGCTTCCGAGAATACCGGGGATACGAGTTCTGATGAGAGTCAGCAGAATGAGAAGCAGGCTTCCGATGAAAATACAAATGAAAGCGGTACCGCGGAGGAGTCCGGCGATGGGGAAAAGCAGGAGGAAAAGCTACAAAGAGTTTACTATGTTTCCGATGCCTTAGCCCAGAGTCAGTATATTCGCATTTTTAAAGAGCATAAGAAGGAAGCAGTATATCTTACGGAAAGAATCGATTCCGCCTTTATTACTGAATTAGAGGCGAAAAATGAAGGGCTTCGTTTCCAAAGAATCGATGCGGACTTCCAGGAGGCTATGCAGGAGAAGCTTTCCGAGGAGGAACAGAAAAATCTTCATAGTCTCTCGGAAAAATTGGAGAAGAGCTTCCAAAAGAATCTTGCTAAGGATAAGCTGAAGATTAAACTGGAAAGGCTGTTGTCGAATACACCGGCTGCGCTGCTATCCATTTCCGAGGAATCCAGAAGAATGCAGGAGATGATGAAAATGTATGCTATTTCCGGCATGCCCATGGGAGAACTTCCTTTGGAGGAGAGTTTGGTGTTAAATGAAAAGCATCCTTTAGTAGATTATCTTCTGAAGCATGAGGCTCTTTTGGAAACAGAGGAAGGTAAGCTTCTGGAAGAGCAGATTTATGACCTTGCCCGTATTCAAAATGCCAGCCTAAACGGAGAAGAGATGAAGCAATTCGTAGATCGTTCCGAAAAGCTTCTTTTACAGTTTGTAGAGGAGAAAAAGGCGTAAAAGAAGTATATCCTTGCCCATGCATTGCAAATTTGTAAAAAATGATAGAAACTCGCGGGAAATACTTATTTTTCCGCGAGTTTTTGCTAATAGTCAAAATTAGAGGATTTATGTTATAAATATAACGATGCAGGAGTAGGAGTTTTTTTAGGAGTAGAGGAGTAGCATGAAGAACGAGAAATTTTTATCTTACTTGGTGATTCTCGCCGGTATTCTCTGTGCTGTGATTTTAGGGATTCGTTCTTGGAATACAGAACAGGCGAGAAAGGTGGACGCTCCGGATACGGCTAAGACACAGAAGGTTACTGTAGCCGGTTTCGGAGGAGACATGACATTGGAGGTTACCGCAGATGCGGATAAGCTCTATGGGGTAAATGTCTTAAGCAATTCTGAAACCCAGGGTATCGGAAGTAAAGCAGTGGAAGCTCTTCCGGCTTTGATGGTGGAGCAGCAAAGCTTTAACGTGGACGGTATTGCAGGGGCAACCGTATCCAGCACGGCTCTCCGTACCGGTGTAGAGCAGGCGATTAAGGAAATGGGCTTCTCTACAGATAAGTTTAGCACTCCCAGTGGCGGAAGCAGTAATGCAGAGCCTGCGAAAGACCAGAATCTTGAGGCAGACGTGGTAGTCATCGGTGCCGGCGGTGCAGGAATGATTTCCGCTATTACCGCAGCGGATTTGGGAAAATCCGTTGTGATTTTGGAAAGTCAGGCAATGGTGGGAGGAAACTCTATCCGTGCAACAGGAGGTATGAATGCTGCAGCAACCAAGTGGCAGAAGGAGAATAGCTTTGAAGAAGGAGCGGGCGTAGAGAAAACTCTGGCGACAGCTGCGGAAAAGTACAGTGACAATGAAACCATTACCGCCTTAGCTGCCAAGGTAAAGGAACAATACGCCGCTTATCAGGCCAATCCGGAAGGATATTTTGATTCCGTAGAGCTGATGGAGCTGGATACCATGGTGGGAGGAAAGGGCAAGAACAATCCTACTTTGGTCAAGGTATTGGCCGAACAATCCGGTCCGGCTATTGATTATCTGGAAAAATTAGGAATGACCATTCACAATGTAGGTTCCTTCGGAGGAGCTTCCGTAAAGAGAATCCATCGTCCTGTGGATGAGAACGGTAAGGTTATTGCGGTAGGTTCTTACATGATTCCTGTTTTAGAGGAGAATCTGAAAAAACGGGATAAGATTACCCTACTGACTTCCGTAACCGCGGAAGAAATTACTAAGTCCGAGGATGGAAAAATCTCCGGCGTCAAGGCCAAGGGCAGCTCCGGTAATTCGGTAGAGGTTAAGGCTCCTGTGGTTATTGTAGCTACCGGTGGTTTTGC
>CALHIC010000315.1 GCA_938030845.1 uncultured Oribacterium sp.
AATCAAAATAAATAGATTTTCGGCAATATAGGTCTGAATGCGGGGGAGTCATAGCCCCAATTTCAGACCTATATTGCTTAGAAAAGCATTTGATTTTTACAGTCTTTTTTAAACCTCTACCACCTCATACGCCCCCGTCTCGGAATCTATCACCACCATGGCAGATTCCCCAATCTGCCTACCTTCCCTATCCGTGGAGAAAACATCTGTAAATATCATTCCCCCCTGCTCCATGATTTTTTCCACCGGAGTATGTCCCACAACCTGCTTGTACTTTTCCGATCGAAATGCCTTTCTCCGTACATCCAATGCTCTTAGCCAAAGGGGCGATTCATCATTCCACAGCTTATCCTGAGACGCAGTATTTACCGAATGGAGAACTTCATCTATATCCGCATCCAAGAGTTTCCTGTTAAGACTTTTTACAAATTCAGTGCTAAGGCCTGCATGGGAGAACAAAACTCGACCTATCCTATGCATAATGTTGATTTGAGAGGAATTTTTCAGGCTTTTTTCCAGCTCTTCCAGTTTTTCCATCACCGTCCGCTCTGCATAAGGAGAATAGCCGCTTTCCAGCCGTCCCCAGGGATAGCTTAAGTCATGGTTTCCGTAGCACCAAAGGGTATCCGGATACTCCTTGGCAAATGCAATAGCTCTGTCGTAGATTGCTCTGTACCGATCAATCTGAAATTCCATATCCCAATCATCAGGCATATCCATAAGACAAACTACCCTATCAGACTTGCCCGACTTTAAGACATTTTCCGCCTTATCGAATATCCAGGTTTTTAAATGCACATCCGGTATGACCAGTACTTTCATATTATCTTACTCCTCTACTCTACAGCATTTCTGCTCTGCAGCTTTTTCTACTCCACAATTTTCCCTTCTCTATAGCACAAAGCAATATACTCTCGAGACTGATAATAAAAGTCCGTGTTATAGTCGGATAAATATTTTTCTATCCAAGACTCATATACTTCCATAAGACTATCGATTACTGCACTTTCCTGATCTCCACAAATGTCTTCTATCAAACGCTCAAACACCTCTGCAATAGTCCAGTAGTCCGGTACTGTATAACGACAAGTTTCAACATTATCAAAATTCCCTTTAGGAATAGCGCACTTCTCAATAAATTCATCCGCCGTCTTTGCAATCGGCTCACAGTGAAAAACATCTGCATAATGATAAATTCGAGTAATCGCTTCTCTCCCTAGGTAATTTACCACATCAGAACGTTTCAGTTTTTGTTCTCTACCGATATACTCTATTAAACTGCAAGTATAAAATAAAGCATTGTTATTTTTCATAATGAACCTCTTCAGCCTGTATAAAATGTAAAGTGCCCAATGCTCTTACTGTATGAAAGCTCATTTGATGCGTTGGATTTTTGAATTTTGCCAATGCCCAGAATGCCTCTCTACTAATCTTCCCATCCACATAATTTTGTACATAATTAAAAATGGTGTCATCCGCCATTGGCCCCTCTACAATATCATATTCATGGGAATGTCCTAAGCGACAAGAAATAATAAAATCCAACCATTCTTCAGTCATTTCCGAAAATATTTTAATCTTTAAAGAATCATCCTTCGTATATTCATATTCATTCAAATATCCTTGATCATCAAATCTTGTTGCCCATCGAATTGCTTGCTCTTTTAAAAGAGTACAATAAAAACCGAAGTAAAAGTCTTTATTATGTTTCTGCATACGAATCTCCGGAAATTCCACAATCATTTTACTTCCATGATATAAACGCATACCCTTACTCCTTCCCATACAATTTAACTATTTAAATTTTCTTACCATTTCCTTCTTGCGAATATCTTATTTTCCCATGTATACTAGGACTTTATAAAAAAAATATTGCTATTATTTTACCATAAAACCCTTTTAAAAAGAGAAAAATAGAGGCCAAAATGAGTATTCAAAAACACGAAATCCCCATCCTGGAATTTGATTCCGACCCCAGTGCCGTTTTAGAGCCGGGTCACGAAGTACTGGATGTGCATTTTCCGGAGAGGGCCGTTTTTGCCTTTTTACAGGACACGATAGAAAAATACGCCTTACAGCATGGCGGAAGGGTACTGACCCATTTTCTCTCCGCCACCATGCAATATCCCATTTTTTTATTGGAGGAAAATGGAATTTCCTTCCTCTTGGTACAGGCTCCTGTAGGTGCCGCCCCTGCCGCACAGATTCTGGATTGGCTCATTGCCCACGGCGTTAAAAAAGTCATCAGTAGTGGTTCCTGCGGTGTATTGGTTCATAAGGAGGAAGGCGTTTTTCTGGTTCCGAAAAAAGCACTGCGGGACGAAGGCACTTCCTACCATTATCTTCCTCCCTCCCGCTTCGTGGACATAGAGGAAGCCCCAAGAAAGGCTATCGAAAAAGTTCTTCGTTCCCATCATTTGCCCTCTGAAGAGGTAACTACTTGGTCCACCGACGGATTTTTTCGAGAAACCAAAGAAAAAGTGGAATATAGAAAGTCAGAAGGTTGTACCGTTGTGGAAATGGAATGCTCCGCCCTAGCAGCCGTAGCAAAGATGCGAGATATTCAATGGGCTAGTCTGCTCTACACCGGAGATTCTTTGGCAAATGTAGAGGAACACGATATGCGTTCCTTCGGTATTGGTTCCCGAGAAATTGCCTTGCGTCTTAGCATTGAATCGGTTTTGGAAATGTAGAACTTGCTTTTCCGAAAATGACATTTTTCCACGGAAAATCAAGGCTTTGCAACCGCCGGTTGTCAAATTGACAAGCCTGCTTTCTTCCCTGCAACCGGATTTTTCGATAGTATGAGAGACGCAAAAACGTAGCGATCAAAGACATTTTCCTAAAAAAAGAGAAGGAGTAGAGTATGATACTTGCAGACAAGATTATTGAATTACGAAAGAAAAATGGCTGGTCTCAGGAAGACCTGGCGGAGAAGCTGGAGGTCAGCAGGCAGTCCATTTCCAAATGGGAAGGCGCCCAGTCCATTCCGGATATGAATAAGATTTTGAAGTTGTCCGAGGTTTTTTCCGTAAGTACGGATTACCTCTTAAAGGATGAGATAGAGCTGGACAGTCCGGGAGAAGCTCCAAAGATTGATACGGAATCCTCCCTAAAGGAAGTTCCTGTTTCCATGGAGGAGGCCAATGCCTTTCTCGCGCACAAGAATCAAGCAGCTTCCCAGATTGCTCTGGGCGTATTGCTTTGTATCCTTTCCCCCAGCCTATTGATTGTTTTAAGCACGCTTCAGGAAAGTTCTCTTCTTTCTCTCTCAGAGGGAAAAGCCGTAGGTATCGGTGTGCTCTTCCTCTTCCTTTTGGCAGGAGCAGGAGTAGCCTTATTTATCAAAAACTCCATTGAAGGAGATCGATTCCATTATATAGAAAAAGAGCTTCTGAATACTGCTTACGGGGTAAATGGTATGGTGCAGGAGAAAAAATCCCGTTACCAGGGAACTTATACTTCTCAGATGATTTTAGGTATTTTTCTTTGCATCATTGCGGCAAGTCCCATCTTTATCAGTATGATTATTTTCGGAGAAGATGATCTCCATACCGCTCTTGCCGTGCCTTTCCTTCTGCTTTTTGTAGCCGTTGGCGTGTTTCTGATTGTCAAAACGAATATTATTTGGGATGCCTTGAACATGCTTTTAGAGCAAGGGGATTATAGAAGGGAGAAAAAGATGGACGAGCATAAAAATGAAACCGTCGGGCAAATTTACTGGTGCTTGGTAACCGCTATCTATCTTGGCTACAGTTTTATTACCCGGCGCTGGGACATCAGCTGGATTGTTTGGCCGGTAGCCGGAGTGGGCTACGGTGCAGTATGCGGTATTGTCAAGTCCTTTAGGGCGAAGATTTAGTGTCTTGTCTAAATAGCTCTTTTTTGAAAATATACTGATTCGAGAAAATCTCATTTTTCATCCCTTCTTCAGTCTATATTCTTTTCTAAAAAGCACCCCCGAAATGCTTTTCTCCAAAGTATTGGATTAAAAGTATTCCGGGGGTATTTGTTCATAACGAGGATTTCTCGCAAAGCGTGCGATATCTCGTTTTGTACGACTCTCTATCGCCTGATGTGTA
>CALHIC010000316.1 GCA_938030845.1 uncultured Oribacterium sp.
TAGCGGATGAGGTAGGTAACCTTGCTCAGAAATCTGCAAAGGCAGCACAAAGCACCTCTTCTTTGATTGAAGAAACTATTGAAGCGGTAAACAAGGGAGTTCGTATTTCTGAAGAAACTGCAGAATCCTTGACAGAGGTAGTAACCCGTGCCGGGAAGATTAATGATTTAATTGATATAGCAAGTAGTTCATCAGAAGAGCAGGCTCGTGGCGTTAGCCAGCTTAGTGTAGGAATCGATCAGATTTCCTCCGTAGTACAGAGCAACACCGCAACAGCGGAAGAATCTGCAGCAGCTTCCGAAGAGCTGTCCGGACAGGCCCATATCTTAAGCGATTTGGTGGGAAGATTTAGACTTCGAGAGGAATAAGAAGAAGCGAAAAAACAGTTTTCACTTATATATGCTTGAGGATGGTCGATGAATCTAAGAGTTCTTCATTTAAAAATGATTTAGGAGCACGAAATTCAAGGAGGAAAAAACAATATGAAGAAGAAACAAAAGGCCACAGGCTCTTTTTACGAGAACCTGAAGCTTAGTCAGAAAATGTCCTTAATCCTGGGTTCATTGACCTTAGTGATTTTATTGGGATTGCTATATTTCCTGATTCACAGCTTTGAAATTGCCATGGATAAGAGAATCGATGCCAATATGGCGGATAAGGCGACAGAGGCATCTTCCGATCTGAGCGATTTGATGACAAAATTAGATACCATTACGAACAATATTGAGCAGAGTATCAGCTTTGTCTTCCAGCAAAATGATGAAGTCGGCGGAGTAGCCGGTAACCCATGGAAGATTAGAGACATCGAGGGCAATGACCAAACTGTTACCCCTATGGAAAAGGCGTCTTTCCGCAGCCGTGTGGTGGATGCGTACATTCCGGCTTCTCGCTACAATGCCGAGGTAGTAATGTTGAATGCGCTTTATTCCAACATGAAGGATGATGACAATCTGGAGGATATCGGTGTTCTTTTCGAGCCCCATGCCTTCTATCAGGGAATTGATAATTATGCACCTCTGCTTCTTAGAAATGAAGTGGAGAATAGAAGAATTATGAACTTTCCTTATGAGAAGTATCAGAATAAAGACTATTATACCGGACCGAAGGAAAAGGGGAATACTTATGTTTCTCCTGTATATAGTGACACTGTAGATCCCAGCAAAAGAATGTTTGCAATTTCTAAGCCCCTTATGTCTAATAATCAATTTATGGGCATCATCCTTCTGGATGTAAAGGAAGATATGTTACTTAACATTAGCATGGAGGATCCTGCCTTCCCCTCTATGTTTGTAAATATGATTGATGGAGAAGGCCTGATTCACAGTAAAAATGAGGAAGTAAACGGAAAAACACTGGAAGAGCTTCTTCCGGAGAAGGCATACAAAGCCATTTCCGAAAAGATGGAAGCGAAACAAGCATTTACCTTAAAAGTTGTAAACGAGCATAATCAGGAGAGAAGAGAGTATTTCCAGCCCATCGATATGCACGGCAGCACCTGGTGGGTTAGATTAAATATTTCCGAGAAAGACTATGACAGAGAAGTTGATCGTCTGGTAAATATCGGTGCAGTTGCCGGTGTGGCAACGGTTATCCTTCTGGTTATCGTGACAGCAGTTTTGATTACTCGTTTCTTAAAGCCATTACAGAAGGTGGCAGAGGCAGGAGAAAAGTTATCCGCAGGAGATTTCTCCATGGATCTTTCCCATAAGAGTAACGATGAAATCGGTGTTCTTATGCAGTCCATGAACAATGTAGTAGAAAGAATCCGTTCCATCATCTCTGACCTTTCCGAGAAGCTCACCGAGCTGGCTCACGGAAATTTCAATCTGGAAATGAAGAATGCGGAGTACTATAGCGGATCCTATAGACCTCTCTTTGATTCCATTAACAATATCACTGCAGATCTTTCCAACACTATGGCAGAGATCCAGCAGAGTGCGGTACAGGTAAATTCCGGTGCGGAGCAGGTAAGCTCCGGTGCTCAGGGACTTTCTCAGGGGGCTA
>CALHIC010000317.1 GCA_938030845.1 uncultured Oribacterium sp.
CCCTCCTGCAATAAAAATCTCTTCCTCTCCGGCTAAACTTAGAGCCTCTTCTAAAGATTTTGCGGTAATTAAGTTCTCCCCGGAAAAAACTTTTGTCTTAGACACAACAATATTTTTTCTGTTAGGGAGAGGATGCCCGATTTCCTCATAGGACCTTCTCCCCATAATTACCACATGTCCGGTGGTCAGCTCCTTAAACTGCTGTTGCTCTCCTGGGATCCGCCAAGGCATCTTCCCCTCTTTTCCGATTGCACCGTCTTTTGCCACAGCAACAATGATGGAAATCATTTTGAAACTCTCCTCTTAGTCTTCCAAACTCTTTAAGCCCAGCTCTTCCGGAAGGAAGCGGGGATTTACATTTTCCGAAGTACCAAGGACGGAAGCCGCCAATTTGGTGCCGATTTCACAAGCTTCCATCAGATTCTTGCCATAAGTCAGTCCCATGGCCACTCCGGCAAAAAAGGCGTCTCCTGCCCCTGCGGTATCGATCACGTGGACTTTCTTCGCCTTACAATGCCCGAAATGCCCATTTTGCTCCGCATAAATAGCGCCCTGGCTACCTAAAGTCATAATCATCTGAGGGAACTGGGCCTTAATCACATAGGAGGAAAGAGAGCTTGCCATCTCCTCCAAATTCATTTCCTCAAAATCCTCGGAAAAGAGCATTCCGGCCTCCTGCTGGTTACAAACAATGCAGGCCGTAGTCTTCAAAAGGTCTCGTCTTTCCAAGGCAATGGACATGTTGGAAACAGCGGCATACACCTTCTTATTGTACTTCTCTGCCAGCTGGAATATTAGCTTTAAGAGCTTGGAATCCATATCAATTTCCACAATCACGCTATCACAACGGGAGAAAAGCGAGTCTCCGTGCTCCACAAGCACCTCTTCCAGTTTGGAAAGGTCCGGTCTTTGGGAAATAGAGCCCATCAGCTCTCCTTCCGTATCAAAGATTGCCAGCCAGGTTCCTAAGCCCCCTTCGATTCGCTGAATATAATTGGTATTTACCTTATGCCGCTTTAATTTCTGAATAACCTCTTCTCCGATAGCATCCTGATCCACAACAGAAATAAAGGTGGGGCGAAGCTCTACATTGGCAATATCCTCCACAATGTTTCGGCTCACACCGCCATGAACCTTTACCACCTTTCCGGCGTTTCTTCCATCCGGTCGATACAAAGAAAAGGGATAGCCCTTAATGTCCACAAAAACTGCGCCAAAAACCAAAATACCAATTCGCTCTTCCATCATTTTCCCTTTCATACTCATGGCATTATCTACTTTCTGCTTTTCGCTTTTCGCTTTTCGCTTTTCGCTTTTCGCTTTTCGCTTTTCGCTTTTCGCTTTATTCTACTGAAGGATAAATTTTCTGACAAGAACTTTCTTTTCTTCGCAGTTTGCTCTAATTTCTATTAAAAACAATCCCTTAAAGTATTCATTATTATCACTATTCTTAAGATTTATTTTAGTTCAAAAAATTAAGAAATGTGACTAAATATTGTAATCAAAAATGCTTTATCCTTACCAAAATATTAGGTTTGTCTTCATAGATTTTCACTTTTATTTTACGGTTTCTTGACATCTGCGAAAGCCTATTGATTTGCCTTTATTCATGCATTAATATGCATACACGGAAAGGAGTCCATATGCCAATGATAGGATGTCAAAACAAAAAATTTTCCCAGTTTAAAAATACAATTTCGGAGAATTCCTCCGTCGAAATAGATCAAACTATAGACCTTACAAATCAGATTTCAGAAACAGAAGCAGTCTCAGAAAATCCCTTTCAGACTCCAAGCAATTCTAAGCACAAATTCATGGCGAAATTTCTGCTGGCCATTTCTGTTGCCTTTCTGCTTTCCGCACTCCCCTCTTTTTCCGTAGGCTTTACTAAGGGAAGCTCCAGGGATGCCTGGTGGTACGATTTAGGAAATGAAAATTATTTACGCTCCACCTGGCAATGGATTGATACCGACAATGACGGCGTTGCCGAGTGCTATTATTTTGATGCCGACGGTTGGATGTATACCGACACCACCACTCCCGACGGCTACACCGTAGATGAGAATGGTGCTTGGACTGTAGATTCCGTTGTGCAAACAAGGGAAACACAGGAAGATAATACTACGGAAGAGACCGATACCACATCAGGACAGGATGGTTCATCCTACAAGCAAGAGACACTGGATAGAATCAACCAATTTAGAGCCGGTCAAAACTTACACGCCTTAGCGGAAAGTGAACGTTTAAGTTCTATTGCAAATGTCAGAGCCAAAGAATGTGCTGCAAGCTTTTCCCATACAAGACCCCAGGGGGGCTCCGTTTTGGATGAAGCGGATGTGTACGGAGAAATTCTTGCCCACAACAACGAAACTCCCGACAGAACCGTAAATGCCTGGATTTCCAGTGCAGGCCACAATCGCATTATGAGTAAGGGAGAATTTCAGCACTTCGGCGCAGGCTATTATCTGGACGAAAAAGGAAACGATTACTGGGTCGTATTATTCGGGTATTAAGTTGTAATCCGCAAAGCACTTTCGTTCGGGATTGAAAATGAGGTTTTCTTGCATTTATAACAGCCATACAGGAACAATGTAGTTTTCCTGATTAAAGGCTGATAAATCCATTTTCATACAGATAACGGCTCCTTTCCCTCTTTTCAAGCCGGTCTTTTCCAGAATAGAAAAACTTCTCAGAATTTCCGGAGCAGGATTTGCAGACTTTTTGATTTCTATAGGATTCAGTTCTCCATCATGCTCCATTACAATATCTATTTCCCTGGCATCCTTATCCCTGTAATAATACATAAAGGGCTCTTTTCCGCTATTCAGATAGCTTTTTCTAATTTCAGATACCACGTAGTTTTCCAAAATTGCCCCGTTCATGGCACCGTTTTCCAAGGTTTCCGGACTACTCCATTTTGTGAGATAAGCAACTATGCCTGTATCATAAAAATAGTATTTAGGCGTTTTCACAAGTCGCTTTAGCATATTATTGGAGTATGGATGGAGATAAAATATGATTCCCAAGGTTTCCAAAATCTCCATCCAGTCTTTTGCCTGCTTTAGATTAATATCCGCATCTCTGGCTATTTCATTGACATTCAACATTTGACTGCATCTGGCAGCCACAGCTGTTAGAAAACGTAAAAACTTTAGGGAATCAATAGCATCGGAAAGGTTTCGTACGTCTCTTTCGATATAGGTACTTAGATAGCTACCATAAAAAATGCTATTGTTGCTTATCTCCTTACTCACAATAGCCGGCATTGAGCCCTGAAATATTCTGCGAAAAATCTCTTGCAAATCTGCGCTAGTTCTACCTTCTTTTCGCTCCGTTAAATGCTTTAAATCCAGTTGAAATGGACTGTCTTCGCCCCCATGGATCTCCGTCTGAGATAAAGAAGAAAGAGATAGTACCGCCACCCTTCCCGCTAAGGACTCCTGTACTCCCTTCATTAAATCAAAAATTTGTGAGCCTGTGAGCCAAAAATCTCCTTTTCTATGCTCTTTATCCACAATCAGCTTAATCATACTGAATAATTCAGGAGCATATTGCACTTCATCGATAAGAATGGGCGGTTTATGCAACTGCAAAAACATCTCCGGATCATTCTTAGCCAGTGCTCTT